>CANSRH010000021.1 GCA_947649365.1 uncultured Mycoplasmatota bacterium
ACTCTTCAAAACTAGGTATTCCTTTTTTATTTTATGCAAGTTTCCTTGACATATTCATTATACTATTAAAAATGGTTTATTAGCAAGTATTTTCTTTAAAATTTAAAATACCTTGAAAAATTTAAAACTTCCATAAAAAGTAGTAAATTAGTAGTAGAATAGATATAAAATAATTCATACATTTATTTTAAAATAAAGGATTCGTGATGAAAAACTAATATTTTATAATAAAAAAACGCGTTTCTGTTTTTAAACGGTTTTTGTTTCTTTTTATTTTATAAATTGCTTTTTTTGATTAAAAAAATTTGACTTTTTTTCTTGAATGCATAAAAAACATCTTCTACGTTTAAATTTTTCTTTTTTAGTTCTTCTTTTAACCAATGTTTGTCTTTTTTTATGTAGTTTAAGGCTTTGTCTTGGATTTCACCATCTACGATGATAGGCATTGGATAGTTACTTTTGGTTTTGAATAAGTTGTATTTGAATATGGATAGTTTCCCATTGGGCTCTAAAAAGGCATATTCAATTTCATCAATACTTTTTATGGAGTTTTGTCTTAAACTGAGTAATAAATCGTCCATGCTATATCGCTGACGTACCATTTCTTTGTAGTTTACAGTACCATTTACAATGATTAGAGATGGTTTCCCTCCAAATACAGTTCGAAATGTTCTGGATTTTATGCTGATAAAGGCTAAGGATAATTCTAATACTACTAATAAAATGATGGGGATTACGGTGAAGAAAATAGAGTCTTTAATGTTTTCAATGCTTATTGCTACTAATTCTGCAATTAAGATGGATACAATTAAATCAATGATTCCTAGTTGCCCAATTTCTCTTTTTCCCATAATTCGATAAGCTAATACAATGAAGAAATAAAAAAATGTTGTTCTAAATACTATGGTTAATAATTCCATAAATTTCACCTTCCACTTTTATTATGTTTCTTTTCATATTTTTTTAGTCAATTTCATATGCTTTTTTAGGTGATTTTAATGAAATATGTAAAAGAATATGGCATTTTGCTTGCAAAGTTTTTTGGTTTTTTGCTTGGTGGAAGTCTTTTGATTAGTATCCTTTATTATTTTTTGATTTCTAGTAAAGTAGTTCAAGTGATGAGTGTTGTTTATTTGGTTATTCTTTTCTTTGTTTTTGGTTTTCGTTCTGGGAAAAAAACAGAAGCAAAAGGATTTCTTGCAGGACTTAAAGTTGGAACTTTATTTTTGACTTTGCTATTTTTATTTCATTTGTTTTTCCATCAATTTCATTTTGTTTGGACAACTTTTCTTTTTTATGCCGTTTTGCTACTTGCTTGTGTTTTGGGGGCTACTCTTGGTATTAATACAAAAAAAGAGTAAAGTTTGCTACTTTATCTTTTTAAATCTTCTAGTTCCGTTAAATTCTCTATATCTAATGTTATAATTGCATCACAGATTTTGTAATAATAAAAATTTATAATTCTTGAGTAATCATTACGTATGATTGCCTCTAGCAAAGCATCTTTATAAATACTTGTTTCCTCTATTTCAATATTTATGGGAGGAATTTTGATTTTTTTAAGTAAAAGATTTAATAAGGCACGAAAAGTTCTTTTATTACCGTCGATGAAGGGTTGCATCTTTATTAATTCTGTAGTTTGTTTAATGCAATCATTGATATAGGTAAAGTACCCCCCCCCGATTCTTCATTTAAACTATCAAAAATTTGGTTTGAAATTGGAATTAGACTATTAAAATATTTTTGTGCCACCAAAGCATCTACTACTTCATAATTTGTATCAAATAAATAAACGGTTGTATCTCTTAACTTCCCACCGTATTCTGGATAGGCACATTTTGAGTATAATTTAGAATGAAGAATAAGAGAAGTTGTAAAAAGGTTAAAATAATCTTTATTAAAATCAAAATTTCTAATGTAGTCATACACTTCTCCAATCCCTAGTTGTTCTTCTACGCTCGTATTTCTTTCTACTCTTGATTCTGTAAATATGTATTTTTCTTTGTAATCGTCAATAATAATATTTATATCCCTTTTATCAACATAGGTTAAATAAGTATTAATAATATTTTTAAATAGATTTAAATTTTGTAAATCTATTTTATTTTTATTTTTTTTCTCTTTATAAGAAGAAAAAATTTCCTTTAAAAATTGACGTGCATTAGCGTTATCCATAAATTACCCCTCTATTTCAATAAATTCAAAATTATTTATAACATCTACATAAGATTTTTCGTTGTATATTTTTTTTGTTATTGGATTACTCATAGTGGCTAATCCTGTTTTTTCATAGATTTCTGATAAGGTGATTTTTTCTTCGATACAAGAGTTATTGTAATAACAATCTTTGGCTGCTTCTATGATTTTTTTTGTTGTATTTAATCTTAGCCTTTCATAGTGGGTGTGAATTACTTTATAAGTAGAAGGTATCGCAATCATTAGAATGAGTAGTAGTGTTGTTCCATACATCCATTTTCTATTCATGATAATATTCCTTTTTAAATTGGTCACGATATTCTAATAATCGGTCTTCTTTGATAGACTCCCGTATTTCTTCTGCTAAGTGGGTCAAAAAACGAATGTTATGAATGGACAAGAGCCTTGCTCCAAACGTTTCTTCGGCATTGATAAGATGTTTTACGTAAGCTTTGGTGTAGTTTTTACAAGCATAACAATCACAAGTTGCACTTATTGGAGTAAAATCGCTTTTGTATTTGGCATTTTTTAGATTGATTTTTCCTTTTTGGGTTAGAGCATGCCCATGTCTTGCTAGCCTTGTTGGACTGACACAATCAAATAAGTCAATTCCTCTTATTACACCTTCTATAATATCAATGGGTTCGCCGATTCCCATGGCATATCTTAATTTTTCCTTGGGCAAATATTTGGTGGAATAAGCAAATGCCTTGTACATGTCTTCTTTGCTTTCATGATCGTTTGCAACACCACCGATACTATAACCATCAAAGTCTAATTTGACTGTTTCTTCGGCACTCCATTTTCGTAAATCTTCATGAGGTCCTCCTTGTACGATTCCAAAGAGCATTTGGTTTGGATTGTTGTGCGCATCTTTTCCCCGCTTTGCCCATCTAATTGTTCTTTCAATACTATTTTTTAAATATTCATAGGATGCAGTAGCAGGTGGACATTCATCGAAACTCATAGCAATATCACTATCCAATTTGTTTTGGATGGCTATTGATTTTTCAGGAGTTAGTAGTAATTTGTCTCCATTTAAATGATTTTTAAAGGTGACTCCTTCTTCTGTGATGTCTTTTGGTTTTGCTAAAGAAAACACTTGAAATCCTCCTGAATCAGTAAGGATTGGCCCTTCATAGTTCATGAATTTGTGTAGACCTCCAGCAAGACTAACAATTTCTTCTCCAGGACGTAACCATAAATGGTAGGTATTGGCAAGAATTATACCCGCGTTACAATCTCGCACTTCTTCAGGCGAAAGTGTTTTAATTGTTCCTTGGGTTCCTACCGGCATAAACATGGGCGTTTCATATGTTTTTCCTTTGTACAGGATTTCCCCTAGTCGAGCTTGGGTATTTTTTTCTTGTTTTTTTACTTTAAAGTCTAGTTTCATCATCAACCACCTTTTTTCTATCTTTCTTTCTGTTTTTTATTTTCTAAGTCTTCTATTATTTTGTTTAGTAATTCTTGCTTATAATGGATAAGCCAAAATGGACTTTTTGTATCTACTTGTTCTTTGGTAGAAAAATAACTATTCCAGATTCCTTCTAAAGGAATACCATTTTGTTGGCATAAAAAAGATATCCAAATCACATTATTATTAATTTTTATTATATCTTTGTAACCAAAGACTCCATTTCCTAAAGATTCAAATTGAGGATAATTGTTTTTTAATATTTTGTGTTGTGGTACTTCTATATACGTTTTTCTTTTCATTTTTATCGCCTCTTGCTTGTTAGTATAACACTTTCTTTTCGATTTTGCATCTTTCCATTTGACGTATGTCTCTTTTTTTGTTATTCTTTTTTTACTTAAAAGGAGGAAATTATGAAAAATTATTGTTATGATTTAGCTTCTAGCTGTTATTATATTTGTCGTGCTGAGAATTTAAAAAAAAGCTTTTTTAATGATAATCGGCCTTTTTATGGTTTTAAAAAGATAACTTTGGAAAGAAAACAAGTAATTGAAGAACAAGCTTTGCTGTGGCGTTCTATACAAGAATCCACTTCTTCCCCCCCCCCGGATTTATTTTATAGAATATTACTAGAAATGCAAAATAAGAGAAAAGTATCTAAAAACTCCTTTCGCTTACTTAGAGGAGACGAAAGTTTCTTGTTTTTTATTCTTGCGTTTGATCCAGAATTGCATCTTCTTCAGATTTCAATGGAAGAAATGGATAAAATGGAAGTAGAGCGACGTTTTAAGGAACAATTTGGTATTCCTTATGATGATCGTTTACGCCAAATAGAATTTTATTACAATCAAAGATTTCCTACTCTTTCTAATTCTTTTTCTCCTAAATGTTAGGATTTTTTTATTTTATAAACATTGCATCTCCAAATGAGAAGAAACGATATTCTTTTTTTATGGCTTCTTCATAGGCTTTTAAAATGTATTCTTTTTTTGATAGAGCACTCACTAACATTAAAAGTGTACTTTTTGGTAAATGAAAATTCGTAATGAGCCCATCTATGGCTTGAAATTCAAATCCTGGATAAATAAAAATATTTGTGTAACCTTCGCAACTTTTAAATTCTCCATATTGATGAATAATTGTTTCTAATGTCCTAGTAGAAGTCGTTCCAACAGCAATGATTCTTCTGTTTTCTTTTTTTGCTTGATTTAATATAGCTGCGGTTTCTTCATTCATCTGATAAAATTCACTGTGCATGATGTGTTTGGTTATATCTTCTACTTCTACAGGACGGAATGTTCCTAAGCCAACATGTAGGGTAACATTTACAATGATTATTCCTTTTTCTTTGCATTTTTCAAGAAGTTCTTTTGTAAAATGAAGTCCTGCTGTTGGGGCGGCGGCACTTCCTATATTTTTAGCGTAAATGGTTTGGTATCTATCTTTGTCCTCTAGTTTTTCGTGAATGTAAGGCGGAAGTGGCATGTTCCCCAGTTTGTCTAATATTTCTAAAAAAATGCCTTGATAGTCAAATTTAACAATTACTATCCCTTCTTCTTTTTTTTCTATTACTTCTGCAGTTAATAGATGGTTTCCAAAATTTATTTTTGTACCAATCTGTAAACGTTTAAATGGACGAGATAAACATTCCCATGTGTCTTGTTCTTTCTCTTTTAATAATAAAAGCTCAATCGTTGCATGGGTACTTTCTTTTTCTCCTATCAGTCTTGCTGGTATTACTTTGGTATCATTTAGTACCATCACGTCACCTTTTTTTAAATCATCACATAAGTCTATAAAATGCTTATGTTCTAGCTCTCCTGTCTTTTTATCCATCACTAATAATTTTGATGAACTTCGGTCTTTTAAGGGAGTTTGTGCAATCAGTTGTTCAGGTAAATAATAATTAAATTCTTCTGTTGTCATTTGTTTCTCTTCTTTCTTTATAAAATTTATCTAATGAAGACCTCTAACCCTAATCGTATAGATAATTTTTGCCATGTATTTCTTATTATAATCGTTTTTCATTAGTAGTCTATTCTTCATTTATTACTTATTTTCTATATTAAAAATTTTATTTACCTTTTCATAAGCCTTTGTAAAATCGTCCATGGCAAGTGGAATTACATGTATGTTTGTGTTTTTTAATTCGTCAACAAATTGCAAATAAGTATTTTGTTGATTTATACTATTTTGAATGCTAAAAGATTGATAATTATGGTGCGACTTTCTATCTAATCTTTGTTTAAATAATTCTGTATTTTCTAAATGCAATAAAACTAAATACATCTCATAGTTTAGAGAATTCAATCGATTTACTAATTCATGAAATACATCATTAAAGCCATATTCTTTGTATCCCAGTCTTGTATATACTTCTTCTGTGAAAAAAGTACGATCAAAAATTAAGTCCATCGGAATACTGCTCAATTTTTCTAAATAATCTAATTGATCGTAGTACATTTTTCTACTTAGTTCTTTTCCTTCAATACTTTTTATTTTATGTCCTGAGAGCCTATATAAATTAGAAGTTGGAATATTATCTCTTAAATAATCAGTTAAAGTAGTCTTTCCTGTCCCTTGTGGACCTTCAACGATAATCATTCTATTTTTTTCCATTTTGTATTTCCTTTCTTTTGTTTTTTAAAACATACTTGTATTATGGTCTATTTTTAAATGATCGTAGGCTTTTTCAGTTGCTACGCGGCCTCTCGGAGTCCTTTTAATAAATCCTTCTTGAAGTAAGAATGGCTCTACGACATCTTCTATAGTGGATACTTCTTCTCCTATCGAAGTTGCAATGGTTTCTACTCCAACAGGTCCACCATTAAATTTGGTTATTAGACTGGTTAAATATTCAATATCTATCGCATCTAAACCATATTCGTCAACTTTTAAGCGCTTTAATGAATCCATCGCAAGCGTTTTGGTAATGGAAGCGTCTCCTTCTACTAAAGCAAAATCTCTGACTCTTTTGAATAAACGATTCGCGATTCGAGGGGTTTTACGACATCTTCCACTTAGTTCCTCTGCAGCATCATCATTAATTGGCATTTCTAAAACTCGACTGGTTCTTTTGATAATACTTTTTAGTTCTTCTTTTTTGTAGTATTCTAATTTTGAAATAATTCCAAACCGATCACGCAATGGAGAAGAAATGTCTCCTGCTCTTGTGGTTGCCCCAACAAGTGTAAAGGGTGGCAAATCTATTTTTATGTTTCTTGATTTTCCTTCTGTTCCTACTACTAAATCAATTTCAAAGTCTTCCATTGCTGGATAAAGTACTTCTTCAATAAATTTTGGCATTCTATGAATTTCGTCGATAAATAAAACGTCTCCTGGTTCTAATGTAGATAAAATTGCCGCTAAATCTCCTGTTTTTTCAATGGATGGGCCACTGGCAGTTTTGATGCTCGTTCCTAATTCGTTTGCAATGATATGAGCAAGAGTTGTTTTTCCAAGGCCTGGTGGACCATACAATAAAACATGATCCAAAGGTTCTTCTCGCATTAATGCTGCCTTGATAAAGACACGTAAGTTTTCTTTGATTTCTGTTTGACCAATGTATTCATCTAAATGCTCAGGTCTAATGTTTCGCTCGAAGGAATCTTCTAGTCGTTCGTTGGCATCAATTAGTCTTTCTTTCATATTTTTGTTCCTTTCTATTTTAATAATAATTTTAAGGCTTCTTTTACTTGTTCTTCTATTTTTAAATCATTTGGTAGTTTAGGTAAAATTTTCTTTATGTCGTTTGTTTTATATCCTAAGCTTTCTAATACTTCTACTACTTCATCAAATCCTGCATTTGTACTAGTTTCATGGCTTGCTAATTTTCCTTTTAAATCTAAGATAATTTGACGAGCAATTTTTTCGCCAATCTTAGGAAATTTAGTTAAATAAAGAATATTTTCTCTATCAATGGCATCTTTAATTCCTGCAACACTTCCAAGTCCAAACATAGGAAGTGCCATTTTTGGTCCTAAGCCTTTTACATTGATAAGTCTTAAAAATAATTCTTTTTCTTCTTTGGTATTGAATCCATAAAAAGAGAATTCGTCTTCTCTAATGTGAGTATAAATATAGATTGTTTTTTCACTTCCTAATTCATAACTAAAAGGATTGGCAACAAAGATTTGGTATCCTATTCCATTATTTTCTAAAGTAATGTAATTTTTTTCTGCATCACATACTTTTCCTTTCATAAAACTAAACATATAATCACCATAAAAATTATACCATAGAAAAAGAAGAAGACCAAATGTCTTCTTCTTTATTTTTTATTTCCTCTTCTTCTAGTAACTCTCTTTTGGAAGGTAAACTATCATAAACGTTTACCCTAGTAAAAAGGTAACAAGTACTGGAGACAAGACAATTAATAGCATAATGGGTAAGAAGAATATTACTGAAATTACACTTATTTTTGTTGGAAGTTTTGTGATTTCTGCTTTGGTTTCTAGCAGTTTACTTTCTCTTAAATAGTCCAGTTGATTTCTTAAAGTAGCAGTGATATTGTTCCCAAAAATGCTTGCTTCTGTTAAGCTTAGAATTATGTTGTTGATGGCATCACTTGGAATTCGTTCTTTCATTGCTTCTAGACTTTCTGTGAAACTTTTTCCCATTTTGACATCACTAAGCGTTTTTTCAAATTCACGAGCTAGTTCGCTATCAATATTGGTTGCTGTTAGTTCAATGGCACTTTTCATGCTTGGACTCGTTTCTAATGTGAGTTCTAATACTTCGAAGAAGAATATGGCTTCTGTTTCTAGCTTTTTTGCTCTTCTTTTGATTGGAATGTCTAAAAAAAGGTATTCCCAAAGCAGGTAAATCCCAATGGTTAGCAAGGGAGCTAAGAAATGACCATGTTTTAAAAAGAAAAAGATTCCTAAAAAAACAAGAGTACATATTAAAAGCCTAGCATTTAAATAATCAATCGCATCTTGTTCGAAATGACTTCCTAAATAGGTTATTTTTCGATTTAAATTTTCTAATGTTTTTTTTCGATAAATTTTTGATACAACTCTTTTTTGCTGATTCATTCCATTTTCACCTTCAATACTTTTTTAATAGTTACAACATATAAAACAAAGAGTGAAAGAATGATGAGAAGAAAACATATTCCTAATCCTGTTTTAAAAAGAGGAGCAAAATACGTTGGGTTTAAAATAAATATTAGGAACGTAAATAAAAATGGCAGTGCTACTAAAACGCGAAAAACAAATACACTAGCAGCGGTTAAACTTTTTAACTCATTTTTTAATTTCTTTTTATTGAATATGGATTTTTCAATCGATTCAAATACACTTACTATGTTTCCCCCCGTTTTATTTAATAAGGTTAAAGAGCTAGTGATGTACTTGGCATCCTCCAATTTTACTCGTTCATAAAAACGATTGAATACAACTTCTAAGCTTAGTCCATAGGTAATATCTAAATATATTTTTTTGAATTCATCCGCTATTGGACCATGTAATTCTATTTTTACAGTATCAATAGCTTGCATAATACTTCTTCCTGATTTGAAACTATTGTTCATAATAATAATTGCTTTCAATAAGTCTTCTTCTACTTCTTCTCTTTTCTTTCTAAATTTTAAGTTTAAGAAAATGTCTGGTAATATATAACCGATTCCAAAGGCAAGAAGACAAGTTATGGGATGAAAGGAATTCGATTTTACAAGAAATGCTATTCCATAGAATGCTATAAATATAAATCCTAGAAAAAATTTAATGGCTATATAATCTATACTTTCTTTGGTTTCCTTTTCTTCGTAATCGATGTATCGTTCGTATTTTTCTGCTTGTTTTTTTAAGACAACAGAATGATTTACAATTTTAGAGAGTTTATGAATTTGTTTCCATAAAAAGATTTCTACTTGGTCAAAGAAAGAAATTTCATATCTTGCATTGTTTTGCAAACTATAAGGGTCAAATCTTTTTTGTAATTCTGTAATATGCATTTGTTTGAAAATGGAAGATATCGTTATTATTAGAATTATACTCAATATGGCACTAATCACTATAATTAAAAATCCCATATTCTTCCTCCTTTCTTTTTATTTTGTGCTCCATATGTCATCAATGTCATTGATTCCTCGAGCTGTTATTTTTTTAAATACTTTGGGTGTTGTTTTGTACATTAAAAATTCTCCATCGACTGCTCCTGTTTCTGTTAGGCCTTTTTGAGTAAATTTGAATATTTCTTTTAGTTTGATTCGTTCTTCTTCGAATCCCGCAAGTTCAGAAATAGAGGTAACTTTTCGTTTCCCATCATTCATTCTTTCAATATTAACGACTATATCAATGGCACTCGCTATATATTCTCTTATTGCTTTGATTGGAATGTCTAATCCACTCATTAATACCATGGTTTCTAAACGATTTAGTGCATCTTGTGGACCATTGGCGTGTAGTGTTGTTAAAGAACCATCGTGTCCTGTATTCATGGCTTGTAACATATCAAATGCTTCTTTTCCTCTCACTTCTCCTACAAGTATGCGATCTGGTCGCATTCGAAGAGAATTCTTAACTAAGTCTCTTATGGTGACTTCTCCATCACTTTCGTAGTTCGTGACTCTTGTTTCTAGAGAAATGACATGTTCTTGGCGTAAATGTAGTTCTGCTGCGTCTTCAATGGTGATGATTCTTTCTTGGGGACTGATAAAACTACTTAAAATATTTAACAGTGTGGTTTTTCCGCTTCCTGTTCCTCCACAAACAATGATGTTTAGTTTTCCTTTGACACTTGCTTCTAAAAATCTTGCCATGTAAGGAGTGAGTGTTCCAATTCGAATTAAGTCTTCAATGCTTGCCATGGTTTCTTTAAATTTACGAATCGTAATGACAGGTCCTTTTGTTGATAGAGGTGGAATGACAGCATTGATACGAGACCCATCTTGTAATCTTGAGTCTACCATGGGATTGGCAGCATCAATGGTTCTTCCAAGTGGCTCAATTAATCTTTGGATGGTTCTTATGATGTGTTCATCATTGATAAATGATATACTTTCATCTTTGATGAGTTGGCCATCAATTTCAATATAAATTTCGTTTGGACTATTGACCATGATTTCCGTGATGTTTTTGTCTGTTAATAATTCCGTAATAGGTCCAAAACCATTGATTTCGTTGTCAATTAAATTGTATAAATGACTTCTTTCTAAGTTGGTTAAATCGTATCCTTCAATGGTTGCATCAATTTCTTCGTTAATGAATTCGTTCAATACTTTGTCCTCAGGTATTTCTTTGTCAATTAAATTTTCTACAATACGCGTTCTTAAATCGTCCAGTAATTTTTTATCAGCAAATATCTCATAATCCGTTATGGATTCAATTTTTGGAGATTTTCTTTCAATGTTAAAAGCATCGATTAAACTGGTTTTATTGTTCTTCATTTTGACTCTCCTCCTCTATTTCTACTTTGGCAGGTGTTTCTATGGTGTCTAAGGCGATACTCATAAGAGTTCCATAATCTTTATTGAATATAGAAGGCATTTTGGGTTGCAAGGTGATAATTTCTCCGTTCATTATATAACTATCCATGTTTTTTAAATAAAAGTTAGAGGATAAGGTGTAGTCAATGTTGGCTCCAATAATGTTTTTGATGTCAAATATGGAGAAATAATCTTTGTAGGGGTCTCTACTATTGTTTAATAAAATCTTGTAATTGGTCATTCCAGTGTCATTGAATATGCTCATTAATGATTTCATATTTTTTAAGTCCAATGGGTCATTGGATAAAACAAATAAGATATCACTAACTTTGTCTAATGCAACTAAATTCATTTCATCTAAAATGTGGTTGGTGTCTATTAAGACCATGTCGTAGTTTGATTCTGCTTTTTCGATTAAAAGTTCTACGTATTTGGAGTCAATTTTGCTTGCTTGTCTTGGGTCTTTCGGACTTGGAATGATATCAATCCATTCGTCGTATTTGGTGATGTAATTTTCAAAATTTTTGTATCGATTGTTGTTGTAATCGTCGACAAAGTTATAAATTGTTTTTTCAAACGGACGATTTAAGGCTACACTGATTCCTCCACTGGATAAGTCTAAATCTATGATTAAAACTTTTTTTTCTAATTGTTCATAGATTCCTGCTAAATTAATGGTGGTAGTGGTTTTTCCTACTCCTCCTTTGGCAGAAAAAATACACATTGATTTTCCTTTTCTTCTTGACATTTTTATCCCTCTATTCTTTTGTGATGGTTATTTTATCCTTTTCAATCGTTAGGAAATAACCCGTTTTTATTTGATATGTTTTTAATCCTATCATTTTGCCAAAGATACTTTCTATTTCCATCTGAGCTGTGATAGAAATTTTGTTATCTTCGGTGGTAATGATTACATCTTTTGTTTGTATGTTATTTTTTTCTAATATCGTTTTTACTTTGTCTTGGTAGTCTTTGTTTTCATACTCTTTGTAAGTCGTTTTTAAAATCGTTCTTAACGTGCTATTCACTCTTGTTTTTTCTTTTATTATTAATCCTGTATCTATTGCGAGTGCTAAAAAGAGGAAAACAACAGGAATGAATAATACAAAAGCAATTAACGTTTGCCCTTTTTTATTCATTATAAATCACTCGCTTTGCTTCTGCTTGGTATGGATTTTTTAATAGTAAATTTAATCCAGGAGTAATTAATGTTGTTTCTTTTTGCAGTTTAAATTCGATGTATGAGGTATCAGGGGTAATGGTTAGATTTATTTTCTCTTTTTCTAATTCAAAATCATGTGTTATTTCTTCTATTTTTCTTTTTTCTTTGTATGCAGTAATGATATCATCCATTCGACTTTCTAAGTTGGTTTTTAAGTAGAAAATCTTACCAAAGTCAATACATGCAAAGAGTATGAAAACAAATATTGGCAGGATAATAGCAAATTCTACCAAAGCTTGTCCTCTTTTATTTTTGATTTTCAAGTTGTCACCCCAATTCTTCTTCTAGAATCTTTTATTCTTTTGTTTTGTCTTGACACATTCCTTCTCCAGGTTTTTCTCCTGCTACATATTCTTGGTCTACTAGAGAACAAGAGGTTTTTGTGATTGAGTCTTTTACATATCCCCCAAAATAGTTTACGATAGCAATTGTAATGACACTTATGATTGCAACAATCAAAACATATTCTACTAACGCTTGTCCATGTGTATTTAAATTTCTCATTTCCTGCACCTACTATCATAATAAATATAAACTAAATTGAGGGTAAAGTCAAATTTTTTGGGTCATTTTTGTGACATAAAAAAAGGAATTTATTTGCTATTTTGTTCCTCTTTTGCTTGCTTAATTTTCCATTTTCTTCTAAATGTGTAAGGCGTTTCTTCCTTTATTGGAGTATATTCTTGCCACTTTTCTTGAAAAGTTTTAGGATTTTCATTTTCTTCTGAAACCAATTGGTCTGGTAATGCAAAGAATTGCATTTTTCTTAATGCTTTCGCATTTTTAAGCAACTGCTTCATTTGTAAATAATCCAGTCTATGAATTGTATTTATATTTATTTCTTCATCTAAGTCCTTTAATTCTTGTGGTATTTGTTCGATTGCTTTTTCAGAAGCACCCATATCTTTTGCAAGTTCCCGCGTTTCATCTAAAATTCGTTTTGCTTCTTCTTCTCTTATTTTATTAAATTCTAAATACATTTCATTTTTTTCTAAATCTTTTAAACGAATTTGTGTTTGCTTCATTTTTGTATAATATTTTATAGCGGGTAAAATGTGACAGACTATAACAACACCAAAATAAACATAACTTACATGAAATATCCCAAAAACAACTAAACTATAAACTCCTGCTCTTATTATTTTGTATAATATATTTTTTTTGTTTTCCTTTTCTTGTTCTACCCATTCTTCCTTATACTCTTTTGCATTGTTTACTTGTTCTTCCATTTTATTTAATAAATTTCTTTTGTTTGTTTTGGTATTTTCGATTGACAGTATTTTTCTTGATGCATAGTGTACAAATAATTCTTCATCTGTCTCATCAAAATACAGGATAAAATCTTTTTTCTCTTCTATTGTTTCTATATAGTCTTTCATTTTAACATTCACCTTTTTAAAATTTCTAGTATTATAGCCCCCCCCCCCTACTTTTGTCAATAACCAATTATACCTTGACTTTTTTTATTTTTCTAATTAAATTGGCTATTTTAGCCATATTTTATCTTCTTCTGTGATATATTTAATTAGGTGATCCTATGAAACTTTTACTTAATAGCAAGTATTTTAAAATTTATGAAGCTACGACTTTCAAAGAACGTTTTTATGGTCTTATGGGAAAAACAAATATTTCTTATGGTATCTTGTTTCCGAATTGTAATAGCATTCATACTTTTTTTATGAAAGAGGAGATTGATGTCATTGGTTTGGATGAGACAAATCAAATTATTTTTTTGGAGAGAAATTTAAGTAAGAATAAAATTATTAAAATTCATAGACAAGCAAAAAAAACTAGTATTTTGGAGCTTCCCAAACATACCAGTTCTTCTTTACAAATAGGAGATCAGTTATTCTTTGAATTCGAAGATGTAGTCTAAAATTTGCACTTCATCGCCTCGTTGTGCTCCAAGACGTTCTAGTTCTTCTTCTACTCCCATTCCTTTTAATTTTCTTGCAAAACGTAAAACGGCTTCGTCTTCTGTAAATCTTGTCATTTTAAATAATTCTTCTATCTCTTTTCCTTCTAAAACCCAGACATCTCCATCTTTTTTAATTGTATAAGGGCGTTCGTTTTCAAATTTATAAATCCTATAACTTTCGTAATCTTGTTCTTCGTACAATTCTTCTTCTGGTAAATTTTCTAGTAAATCTGCAAGACTATTTAGTAAAGGCTCAAATCCTTCTTTGTTTAAAGCACTTATTTCAAAAATAGGAAGGTTTGGATAGGTTTCTTTGAATTTTTTTAGATTTTCTTCTGCGTTTTTCAAATCCATTTTGTTCGCTATTATGATTTCTTTTTTGTTTTTTAATTTATCGCTATATGCTTCTATTTCAATACGAATTTTTTCATAGTCTTCTATTGGATTTCTACCTTCAAATGCTCCCATATCAATGACATGAGCAAGTATTTTGGTTCGCATGGCATGGCGTAAGAATTGTAACCCTAATCCTAGCCCTTCGTGGGCACCTTCTATTAGTCCAGGTAAGTCTGCCATGACAAAAGAACGATTTTCACGTAATTTTACAACTCCTAAGTTAGGGTTTAGTGTTGTGAAGTGATAGGCTCCAATTTTAGGATTCGCACCACTGATTAAACTTAATAAAGTACTTTTTCCAACACTTGGCATGCCAATCAATCCTACATCTGCCATGACTTTTAATTCACAACGAATGACCACTTCTTCTCCAGGAGCACCTAGTTCACTGAATTTTGGAGCAGGTTCACTATGAGTTGCAAAGGCTTTGTTGCCTCGTCCTCCCCTTCCTCCATGTGCTACAATTATTCTTTCTTTATCTTTTTTTAAGTCTCTTACTACTAAGTTGTTGTCCATATTGTATATGGTAGTGCCTTCTGGTACTTTTAAAATGATATCTAGAGCATTTGCTCCATTTCTTGAACTTCCTTTTCCGTTGGTCCCTTTTTCTGCTTTTACTATTTTTTTATATCGAAGATCAATTAGTGTTTTTAAGTTTTTATCTACTTCTATTATAATGTCTCCGCCTTTGCCACCATTTCCACCATCTGGTCCGCCCATAGGAATGTATTTTTCACGACGAAATGAGGTACATCCGTCCCCACCTTTACCAGCAATTAATTTTATTATGGTTTCATCAACAAACATTTCTTCCCCTCGTTTCTTTTACTCCTATTTTTTTAGGTCTGTTATTTCTGTATTTATATAATTCATTGCTTTTGTGTATTCGTCATAAAAAGCAATTTGCTCGTTTTCTAACTTTTGAAAAGCAGCCTTGAATAAGCAGTTTATTTTGTATTCTTTTCCTAAAAAATCTTTTATCTTTATTGTTTGTTCTTCAGGTATTTGTTGCTTTTGGGTTATTTTTTCAAAGATTCCTTTTTTCTCGTTGATGTCGTAAGCGATAGAAAGTGTTTCTAAATGGTACATAAGTATTGGCAATTCTTCTTCTGGTAGGGTTGTTTGATGATTTTGACTCGCTACTTCAAGACATTGAATAAAAAAATCCAAATAATTTTCTGTTTCGTCTTTTTCTTCTGGATTTCTATTTTTTCCAGCATTTAGCAACCATCCATATATTTCTTGCATATTTTTTAAAGCAGCAAGAAAAGCCGCAAACTCCTGAAACGTTTTTATGGTACTCGCTCTGCTACTTAGTTGCTTTCTCAAATCTATTATTTTCATTTGGTATTCTTTTATTTGTGATACTTTTTCTTCCTCGGAGATAAAAATAGAGTTGCCTACTTTCTTTTTATTTAGTAAAGTTTCTTTTTGTTCTTCTGTACAATTCATAAATTCTTCTTTGTATGTTTCTAAAATTTCCCATTTTTCTCCTTGTGCATCAGTAATTTCTAGTGTAGGTGCATTTGGTCTTTTCTTTTTTATACTTTCTGTTCTTCTTTTTATATTTTTCTTTTCTATTTGGGCATACAACCATTTACAAAGCGATTGGATATCTTTTGCTCCCTCTATCCATAATGTAAAAATTTGTTCTTTTTCTGATTTATTTATTTTAATTTCTAGTGATAACATTCTATCGTATACAAAATGAATTAATTCTTTTATTTCGTAATATTTTTCCAACTCAGGAGAAGAAACTTTTTCATAAACAACAAGTAAACGATCATAGTTTTCTTTCTTCTTTTTTATTTTTTCTTTGCATTGGGTCCAAGTATTGTTTTCTCCTGGAGTAACTTTTTCATTCATTATTATATACTCCATATAACCATCTTCTAACATTTCGTAGATTAGTTCTTTTATTGATTTGAATTCTGCTTCTATGTCACTAAACACTTTATTGATATTTTTTATTGTATTTGTCAAATTTACTCCTCCTTTTTCTTTTTATTCTTTGAATGTAGCATCCACATAATAAATAGGTCGATGTTCTTTATAGTATTGCATTTCAAAATCCGTCATAATGTTTGGTATTTTTCTTTCATCGTGATGTAAATCTAGACTTACTCGTTCAAACGTGTACCAGTAATTGCTTAAATTTTCTAGGGAGGATGCAAACAATATTTTGTTGTCTGTTTTTAATAGGATGTGCTTATTTTTCTTAAAAATACGATCATAGAGTTTTAAATAATTCATGGATGTGAAACGTTTCTTTTCGTCTTGTTTTTTGGGCCATGGCTCGGAGAATGTTAGATAAATTGTGTCAATTTCACGCCCAAATATCTCTATCAATTCTTGTGCATCTGCACATATGATTTTTAAATTTGCTAGTTTTTTGCTACCAATGTTTTTTATGGCAGTCGCTGTTTGGGAAGGATCAATTTCTAATCCAATAAAGTTTTTGTTTGGAAACGCACGCGCCATCTCTATAATAAATATTCCTCTACCCATTCCTAGTTCTAAGCAAATAGGATTGTTATTTTTAAATACATCTTTCCATTTGTTTTTTTGGCCTTTTGGATTTTTGATGATGTACTCACTATTTTCTAGTATTTCTTTGGCACCTTTTACTACATTGTATCGCATTTTTGTCCACCTCTTATTTCATTATAACAAAAAGAAAAAAAGACGTCTACTTTTCGTAAACGCTTGCTTTCTTTTTGTCTCTTCCTAATCTTTCAAATTTTACAATTCCATCTACTTTCGCAAATAGGGTGTGGTCTTTTCCCATTCCTACATTGGTTCCAGGATAGATTTTTGTTCCTCTTTGACGATAAATAATGGATCCAGCACTTACAAGTTCGCCATCGCTTACCTTTGCACCAAGTCGTCTACCTGCACTATCACGGCCGTTTTTTGTAGAACCTTGGGCTTTAACATGAGCGAATAATTGGATATTTAGTTTTAGCATTCGTTTTTCTCCTCCATTCTTATGTATTTCTTGTATTCTTTTTCTACTTCTTGCAACATGTTTATCATGTTACTGATTAGTTTTTCTGTTGTTTCGTCTTCACTGATTACTTGAATTTCTAAAGGATTGTCTTTTTTTGTTACTTCTATGGTTTTTTTGAAACTCAAAATGGCATTCACTGAAGTAATGACAATACTAGATACAGCAGCACAAACGATATCTTTTCCAATGGTTTCATAACCAGAATGGCCAGAAATTCTAATCTGTTTTACTTTGTTGTTTTTTTTACTTATTTCTACATGAATCATCTTTATTTTGCTTCAATTTTTTTCACAACAAGTTTTGTGTAAGGTTGTCTATGCCCTTGTTTATTACGATATTTCTTTTTTGGTTTGTATTTGAAAACAACAATTTTTTTCTGACGTCCATGTTTTTCTACTGTACAAGTTACTTTTGCACCACTTACAAATGGAGTTCCTGTTGTTCCATTTACAAATAGTACTTGATCAAATACAACGTCTTTACCAGCTTCTGCCTCTAGTTTTTCTACATAGATGACATCGCCTTCTGTTACATAGTATTGTTTTCCACCTGTCTCGAATATAGCTTTCATTTCATACCTCCTTCTTTATTTTAAGACGCGCTATTAAGGTACTCTTTTGAGTTTTTACCTTTTCTATGCGGTTTTTCCAGGAAAGCCCTTTCAAACGCATTTTATTTTATCAAAATTGGCTGTGAATGTCAAATTTTCGTTTTACTATTTCTTGTTCATGTAAATATTTTCCCCCGTTTTTAAAAAAATGTAGGGTTTCTTTTTTTAAAAGTAGGATTTCTTGTTTTTCGTTGTGTTCTATTTTTTTATAGGGAAAGGAATGCATGTATCTTTCTAATAAGAATTTGTGAATGTACCACTTTTTTTTCTTAAAAAAGGTGATGGTTTTGCATAGTAAAAAGGTGATGACGATGTAATTGTTTACATTTGTGTTGATGGTGTAAAGAATAAATAGTGTTAAAAACAAGACTGCAATGTTATTCATGATGGTATATGCTTTTTCATAAGGGAATTGTTTTTCTAGTAGTAAGGAGAGAAGTTCTCCCCCATCTAAAGGTCGAATGGGTAAAAGATTGAATACGAAGATGCTTTTGTTATAAAGGTTGAATAATAGAAACGTGTTTTCCGTTATTTTTCCGGTTTCATAAAGTAGAAAAAAGAATACAAATAAGAAACTTTGAAATAGAATTCCTCCCAAATAGATAAGTATGTCTTTGTTGATGGGACTATTGATGTATTTGTTTTTTGTTGTTGTTAGTCCTCCAAAAGGAAAGATTTCTATTTTTTCTATTTCATAATGAAAGAGTTTTAAAAATGTAAGATGTCCTAATTCGTGTATACAGATAATGATAAAAATGAGGAGAATGTTTTTTATGAATCCTGTTAGTAAAAAACTTAGAAAGACAAGATAAGAAATTTCATTGATTTTCCATTTAGGAAAGATAGTTTTCATAGCTAATGTTTTGTCCGTTTTCTATAAAGGTGAGTAAAGCTTTGTTTTCTTTGAATTCTCCCACAATTTTGTCTTTTTCTACATAATCATACATGGTGACATTGTAGTTTTCAAGATTGGAATACCAAATGTCTACTCCATCAATTCCTTGTACAATCATCGTTTTGCCGTATCCTTCTTTTTCTCCTAGAAAAACGACAACACCACTTTCTAAAAAGGGTAAGACATTGCTTGTTAATTCTACTCGGTAAGAATTGTTTTCTGGTGTGATGTTTGTATATTTTTTTCCAGTTTCGAAGACTGGTATGCTTTTTGTTAGACTTTCTGGAACAATTTCTCCAAAGTATTTGGTATATAAACTATTGATTTTGGTAAAGGCTAATGTTTCGTTAAAGAAATGGTTTTTGAAGAATATTAAGTTTTTATCACTTAAATTGGTATAGATTGCACATAGCAAAACGAAAATAACACTGATGAGTGTTCTTGTAAACAGTTCTCTAATGTACTTGGAATTTTTGTCGTTCTGTTTCTTTTCTGTATTGCTTCCATATTTTATGAAATGGTTTCTTTTGCTTTTTATACGATTTAATGCTTCCATTCTTAAATTGTCCATTGTGACCACCTAATTCATTTTATGAACGGAATGCTTTTTTATAACTAAAACCTACAAAAAGAAGAGTCAATAGAAGTCCTTTTGCTTGTATTGTTAGGATATGAAAAAGAAGGAATGTGAGGGTTTGGTAGATTCCATACAAAAGGAAAAAGCGAAGATAATGACTTGTCCATTGTTCATAAGAAATTTTTAATGATTGGTTTAGGAACCATAACAATAGAAAAGGAAGAAAAAATTTTCCTTGGTAAGATAGTAAATAGTCAATGATAAAGGCAAAAAGAAGAAGAGTTTTGGTTTTTGACTTTTTTTCTAAGAATGCGAGTAAGAATAGATGCGTTTGCCATGAGGTGTAGTTATAAAACACAACATCTAAAAGAAAATAGAGAAAAATCATTCGGCACCTCTTAGGTCTTTAATGATGCTTACGTATTTTAAGTTGTTAAAATCAACTTGTGGAGTGACTTTTATTTTCTTCTCTATTTCGTAGTTATCATTTTCTACACTCTTTATAGTGCCTATTAAAATATTTTCAGGATAAATAGAGATATCACTGGTCATCACTTGGTCCCCTACCTCTATGTTTCCTTTGTTGTTTATTCCTTCAATGATTAACTCATTGTTTTTGTATTTTAGTATTCCATAGTTGTCTTTAATTTTAACAGAAAGGTTTAGATTTTCATTGGGAAGTAAGTCTACTATACTGCTATTTTTGTTGACTTCTCTAATTATGCCTACTAATCCTTTCTCATTAATGACTAAGTTTTTGATTGCTAAACCATTTTGTTGGCCTTTATAAATAGTGATTTGCTTGTTTACGTTGTATATGTCGCGATAGAGAATTTTTGATGGTTCTAAATGGTAAGGTACTGCGTCTTCATAGCCATAGGCAGTTACAAGTTCTTTGTATTTTTCTTCTAGTGTTGTATTTTTAATATGACAAATCCTTTCAAAGGTTTGGTTTTTCATTCCTGCTTGAAAAAGGATTTGATAGACTTCTTCTTTTAGAAGTACCATGACGATAATTAAAATATATATTCCTATTTTTGCTTTCTTTGTCATACATTTCACCTTAGTAATAGTATGGTACAAGTTTCCTATTTTAAAGCATTTGTTGATCAAAAAAGCTAAAATATTGGTTTTCTCCAATTATGATATGATCCATTAATGGAATTTGTAACATAGTGGCTAGTTCTTTTATATTGGTTGTAAAAGCTATGTCTTCTTTGCTTGGGGTGACATCTCCGGTTGGATGGTTGTGCAAAAGTATGATTCTCACTGCACTATTTTTTATGGCTGCGTGGAAAATTTCTCTTGGATGGGTTAAACTTTTGTTTTGGGTTCCAATAAAAATTGTTTCATAATTGATGACTTCATTTTTGGTGTTTAAAAAGATTGCAAATAATTTTTCTTGTTTGGTGTCTAATATTTTTAAGCGAAAATGCTCATATACATTTTCTGCACTTGTTATTTTTAATTTTTTTAAGTCTTTAGGAGTTGCTAATCTTCTTCCAAGTTCAATGGCTGCCATGATGGTGATTGCTTTTGCTTCTTTGATTCCTTTTATTTTCATTAAGTCTAGATAAGTTATACTGTTTAATTCTCTAAAATTTTTCAATTGTTTTACTAAACGAATGGATAAGTCTTTTACGGATTCTTCTTTGGTTCCTGTGCGTAATAATAGCGCAATTAATTCTTCGTTGGATAGATTTTTGGCGCCTTTTTCTTTTAATTTTTCTCGGGGTCTTTCATCCAATGGTAATTCTTTTATTTTATAACTCATTCGGTAAACTTTCTAATAAATTTTTGATTACTAAACTTTTGTTTTCTTCTTTCGTTTGTCTATAGAATTCATCGTATTTTTTGATTTGCATTTCTATTTCTTCTGTTACGTCTAGTTCTTTGATGTAATAACTATAGTTTTTTTCATTAAAGAAAGCTTCTAAGATTTCTTTGTTTTCACAAGTGATTCCAATAAATACACGATAGTATTCATCATCAAAAAATACTTTTGCTGTTTCATAACGATTTTTAAAGTTATTTGCATTGTCTTTGTTTTTGAATACTCCGACTTGAAACGCATATAGCACGGGTTTGTTTTTTGCGTTTGCTTTTTCTTTGATACTTAAAAAAAATGTTGTTGCAAGTAATGTCCCAACTATACAAGAAAATAAAATAATTTTTAACGTTTTTTTCATATTTTTCACCTGTGTTTGTTATAACAAAGGAAAAATAAAAAAAATGTCAATTCTTGGCTTTTTTATTCGTCTATTAGCTTTTTTACTAAAGAATATATATTCCCTTCTTTAATAAAATCTTCTTTTGTCAATTCATCAATTTTTTAATAGCCTCTACAATCCAATCTTTTTTCTCTTTATAAGAAACAGCAAAAGATGTTAATATTGTTTCTAATTCTCCAGTGGAAATTATATGAACTTCTTTTCTTTCAAAATATCTTCTAATGACGTTTTTTCATTAACAATAAATAATTCTTTACATTTAGATTTTTTGGATTCAATGTAGTATTCTTCAAAAACATTTTCTAATCTATTTAGCCATCTCTTATTATTTCCACGTTCTATACTTCTTTGTTTAACCCATTCCCAACTATCTAATGATGGATATACAATATAATATTCTATATTGTTTCTATCAAAATAATTTAGATGTTGCAAATTAAGTTGGACAAAAATGATATCATAGTTCTTTTGTTCTTCTTCAATAGCTTTATAATAATTATATGGCCATTCTTTATTTTCTTTTCTTCCCAAAGTTCCTTTAAGTTTTTCATAATCAATATTTTTATATCCTGTATAATCATATTTATATTTACTAGATTCCAAGTCTAAAATATTTTTATATTTTTTTGATAAATAAGTTTTACCCACTGTTGCAAATCCTGCAATAATTATTCCTTTACTCATTTCTATACCTCACAAAATTTTTTATATGCTATGCTAAATTTCTTATAGCATCTTCTATAAACTGGCTTTCTTTATTGCAATTATATTATAAATTGTTCTACTCTACAAGCTTATATATTTTTTCAACTTATTACGACTTAATACTGAAAAAACAATAGTCCAAACCAATCTGAAAAATTAATTTCATCTTTTTCATTGATTGTTCTTGCTATAAAATTTTTTCAATCTCATAAAAAAGCACTTCTAGAAAATAATTTTCTAAACTATCTGTTAGATTTAAAGATTGATTTAATTTTTAATAAAAGAAAACAAAAAAAGGCTTAATTTTCGCCTTCTGTTAACATCGTTGTAATAAATATTCCATATCCAGTTTTTACATTGTCCACGATGACGTGAGTTACTGCACCAATGATTTTGTCGTTTTGAATAATTGGACTTCCACTCATTCCTTGAACAATTCCTCCTGTTTTATCAAGTAGTTCTTGATCGGTTATTTCAAAGTAAAGATTTTTTATTTTGTTGTATTCATTGATTTTGGTTATATTGATTTCGTATTCTTTTACTTCTTTTCCATCTAGTACTGTTAAAATGGTAGCTTTTCCTGCTTTGATGTCTTTTGGATTTGCTACTTCCATTACACGATTATCAGGGAAATTGGTTGTATAATCTCCAAACAATCCATATTGTGTGTTTTTTCTTATGGTTCCATAGATATCTGTTGTTTTGAAACTGGCTTTCTTTTCTCCTGGGTCTCCATCACTACTTTTATTTATTCCTGTTATGGTACTATTAAAGATTGTCCCTGTTTTTACTTCTACTCTTTTGTTTGCATTGGCTTCTATAATTTCATGCCCTAAAGAGCCAAAGATTTTTGTTTCTGGGTCAATATATGTTAGTGTACCAATCCCTGTTATACTATCTTTTACAAATAGACCGGTTTTGAATACTTTGTCTTGTTCAATTAATGATAATACCGAAGTCATTTCTTTTCCTTCTCTGTTGATTGTTAGTGTCACTTCTCCATTTTCTAGGTTTCTTTCAATGGCATTGGTTAATTCATTGATTGTATTTACTTCTGTGTCTTTTACTTTTTTGATGTAGTCTCCCACTTGAATAGAAGGATTACTTTTGATATCACGACCGTTTACTTTGTAAAAACCTACGACTAGAATTCCATCACTTTGAATATTAATCCCTATATTGTCCCCTCCAACTATTATTTTGTCAGAGTAAGCAAATACGATGTTGGGGATTAATAAGAGCAATGTCATTACAACAATTTTTATTTTTTTCATTTCATCACCTTACCATTATCTAGTATGAGATAGTTTTTTTAGAAAATAAAAACAATATTTGGTATCTGCCAAATATTGCTAGTATTGTTTTTTCTTTTTGAATCTTCCTAAAATAGAACTTTTTTTCTCTTGTTCTTTTTCTTCGCCAATAGTATTTTCTTCACATAATTGTGTTAAATACATTCTTTCCATTTCTAGCTCTTCACGATAAGTGACTTCTTGTATTCCATCAATCATCAATTCTATGTTATTTTTTTCTTGCTGCTCTATTAGTTCTTGTAATTCTGCTTTATTTTTGGTTATGACTTGTACTAAATCTGCTATTTCTAAATCTAATTCTTCTAAATAGGTTTCATATTCATTTTTTTCCTTTTGTAATCTTTTGGATTCGAAAAAAGGCTTGTCAGGAGATAATGCTACTGTGATAACAACCAGTCCACCACTTAAAAGCCAAGAATCAATAAAAGTCTTGATTTCAATAAGTCCTATTCGGTATAGGTATATATTAACAAAGTATTCAAAAATACATAAATAGGCTGGAATTCCTACAAATGCTGCGAGAAAACCAAAGATAAATGATTTTCTTTTTTTTAAATTTTCTTCTATTTTTTTGTTTGTATCTTCTAATCGTCCTTCTAAACTCGTTTTATTTATTTTAAGAACTCTATAGTCTGATTCTAACTCTTCTACTATGTCTTCTTTCATTAAGACTTTTTTAATGTTGTCTTGGTATTCTCTTTGTTTCATTGTTCCTTTTTGGTTAGAAACAACAACTCGTTTCTTTTCTTTGTCTACTAAAAAATTAATGTTCATGTTACTCACTTCCGTGCTCTTTATTATACTTTATCCGTTATTTAAAAGTAAAGGTTCTTTTTATCTTAAAATTCTTCTAAAATGTTGTCTATTTTTACTATTTTTTTCTCTTTTGTTTTGGTATCCTCTATACAATAGTTTTCTTTATCAAATTGGTTTCCTAAAATGATCATTTTTGGCGTTCCTAGTATGTAGACGTCATTGATTCGGTTTCCGATAGATAAATTTTCTCTGTCATCTATTATGGCTTTAATATTGTTTTCTGTTAAGTAGTTGTATAATTTTTCTCCTTCTTCTTTATTGTTTTCATTATAGATGATTTGTACTTTGTAAGGTGCAATGGTATAAGGCAGTGCGAATCCTTTGATTTTTCCTTCTTCTTTCATTACATTGTTTTCGATGATACAAGCAATGATTCTTCCAAGCCCTATTCCATAACATCCCATGTAATAAGGTTTATCCTCTCCTTTTTCGTCTTTATAATACAGTTTCATACTTTCTGAGTATTTGGTGCCTAATTGAAAGTTGTTTCCTAATTCGACGGTATTGTATTCTTTTAGATGATTTATGTCTTTTATATTTAATTGACTTAAATATTCTTCTCTATTTTCAAATTCTAAAACTTCTCTATTGATTCCAATATTTTGTGTTTCATCGTATAAAATTTTGTCTTCTCCTAAATCGGTGATGGCTTGGAATTCTTCTGCTACTTTTCCTCCAATGACACCATTATCACTTATGGTAGGTATGATAGGAATGTTTAGTCTTTTAAAGATATTTAAATACACTTGATGCATTTGATTGTAAGTTTTTTTCATATCTTCTTCTGTTTTATCAAAGGAATAAGCATCCATCATTACAAATGTTCTGGGGCGAAATAAATAACCTCTTGTACGCATTTCTTTTCTAAATTTTTCCCCAATTTGGTAATAGATTGCTGGCAAGTTTTTATAGGAAAGTAACCGGTTGGCACCAAAAAGAGTTGCGCATTCTTCTGCTGTGGGAGCAAGACCATATTCTCCCAGATTATTTTCTAAAGTAAACATGATGTCTCCTTCTTTTGTGTACATATCCCACCTATTTGATTGTTCCCATATTTTTTTAGGTTGTAGTTTAGGGAATTCTACTTGAATACATCCACTTTTATCTAATTCTTCTATAATAATAGTTTCTACGACTCTTTCTAATTTTGTCCATAGATTTCCATAGCCATATATTCCACTTTCAAATTGATATAACTCCCCTAATTTCATTAAGATGTCTTGACCTGCATAATTTGTATCTACATCATTCAAATTTATTTTTTTAATATTTAATTTACTTAATCTCATACCATTCACTTTCTTTCTATTAGTTTATTCTTTTTTAACAAAAAAAGGACAGCCTAAGGAGTCAATAGACGGTGCCATCCTTTTATTTTTCTTTCTTTTGATAACGGGTACTCCCGGAAATGTTTACATTTCACTCTGAAGGTAGGAATTATAGAGTCGTATCACTTGTTCTCACTCTACCAAGCTCACTTTTATACTTCTCTCTACAATATTCCTTCGTCTTTGCTTTCTTCGTATTTATTTTATCATGATTCTTTCTTTTTTGTAAATCTTAAATTTTTTATTCTCCATCGTTGTCACTAGAAATAGCAAAGTCAACAAGTTCTCCATTTTCTGTTAGAATTTTGTTTACTTTTTCTGTTGCTGTGTTTAATTTTTCACTACAATATTTTACAAGTTTCATTGCTTCTGTATATTTATCAATCGCACTTTCTAGTTCAATCGATCCACTTTCTAGTTCATGGACTATGTTTTCTAATTTTTCTAAAGATTCTTCAAAGCTTAAATTTTCCATTCTTTTTTCTCCTTTACTACAGCGGTGATTTCACCTTTACTTAATTTTATCTTTATTTTATCTTCTATTTCAATGTCTTTGTTGTCTTTAATAATTTTACCATTTTTTTCTACTAAACTATATCCTTTGTCTAATATGTTTAAAGGATTTACTAGCTTTAATGTGTTTCTTAAAAGCTCTTCTTTGTGGGCATTTTTTTCTAGTATTCCTTGGATTAAATTGGTTACTCTTACTCCTTTGTTTTTGATGTCACTCTTATTTTTTTCATACATTCTAAGAGGATTTTTTAAAATGGAATTGGAGCGAATGTGTTGGATACGATTTTCACTATAACTTAGTTTATTTTTAATTATTGTATTTATTTGGTCTATTAGATTGTCTAGTTTTTGTTCTTTGATTTCATAAAGAGACATTGGATTTTTTAGGATAAAACTGTTTTTTAAATGATTTACTTTTATTTGTTTGTTTTTTATAGCGTTTTGAATGTAGGTAGTTAAACGGATCTTTTTTTCGCTGATTATATGGCTTGTATCTACTATGGTTGGAACAGACATTTCTGCTGCTCCTGTTGGTGTTGGTGCTCTTAAGTCTGCAACAAAGTCTGCGATGGTAAAGTCCACTTCATGTCCAACAGCGCTGATAATTGGTATTTTTGATTCAAAAATGGCTCTAGCTACTATTTCTTCATTGAATGCCCATAAGTCTTCAATAGAACCTCCACCACGTCCACATATTATTACATCCAAATCGTATTCACCAGCTCTTTTTATTTGGCGCACAATGTCTGGGGCCGCGGAGGCTCCTTGGACAAGTGATGGAAACAAAATGGTTTCACATATGGGAAATCTTCTTTTGATTGTACTTAAAATGTCCCTTATGGCTGCTCCTGTTGGGGCGGTGATGATTCCAATTTTTCGCGGGTATTTTGGAATTGGCTTTTTATATCTTTCATCAAATAAACCTTCTGTTGCTAATTTCTTTTTTAGTTTTTCGTATTCGATATAAAGATTCCCTAAACCATCTTTTTCCATTTTCTCAACATAGATTTGGTAGGTTCCTTGTGCGGGATAGCAAGAAATTCGACCACTCACCAAAACGTTCATTCCATCTTCTGGTTTAAAGTTTAAAGAAAATGTATTGTTATAAAACATAACTGCACTGATTCTAGAAGATTCATCTTTTAATGTGAAATACAAATGCCCTCTGGTATGATTTTTGAAGTTGGATATTTCTCCTTTTAAATAAATTTTACGAAGAGCTGTATTTTCATCAAACATGCATTTGATGTATTCATTCAAATCACTTACTTTTAAATATTTTTCTTCGGTTTCAATCATAATCGCACCTCTTTTTCTTACTCTTTGATGATACGATCTAGCACAGCATTAATTATTTTTCTTACAGAATCATCACTGTATTTTTTCGAAAGTTCAATGGCTTCATTGATGACAACCACTTCTGGGGTGTCTGTATATTTTAATTCAAATAACGCAATTCGTAATATTGCAGCCCCTGTTTTGTCTAAACGTGTAATGGTCCAATCCTTGATGTAATTATTTGCTAGGGTATTTAGTTCTTCTTCATGAGTGATTACACCGTACACAATATCTTTTACATATTCGTTTTCAATTTCTAGATTGTCTTTGATTACTTCCTCAATATCTACTTCCAATTTGCTAGATTTTAATAAATCATATTGGTATAGGATTATCATACATTTTTCTCTTAATTCACTTCTTTTTAGGCTCACAAAAATCACCATTTTCATTATATCATAGGAATTAAAAAAAGCCTAGTTTTAAATACACTGGCTATTTTTCTTCTTTTATTAATTCTTTCAGTTCATATACCCTACTTTAACAGTTTTAAATAGAAATATGAATCTAGGCTAGGTAAAATCTAG
>CANSRH010000022.1 GCA_947649365.1 uncultured Mycoplasmatota bacterium
TTTTAAAATCGTAGTCCTTAAATACTAAATGGTGTCAATTTAGTAAACACACTTGCATAATGACATAATCATTATGCGTGTGTATTTATGGTATATGAATTTTGATTTACACTACTTGACAATATCCTGTTAAATGAATATAATGTAAGTAGTTGATTTTTTTAAAAGCAATGACGGGCTTGGCAACCTAACAGCTATATACAAACCAAAGAGAACAAAGTATGGTGGAACAGCGTTATAGTACGCCCATACAAATTTGTTCTCTTTTTGTTTTTATAAGGAGATGATTAAGATGGAAAAATTAACAATGGAACAAGTATCTAGTTATTGTAAACAATATGGATTTATTTATCCAGGAAGTGAAATTTATGGTGGGTTTGCTAACACATGGGATTTTGGACCTTTAGGAAGTAGAATGATTAACAATGTTAAGGATTGTTGGAGAAAAAGATTTGTAGGGCAAAGAGATAATTCTTATGAAATAGATTGTGGTATCATGATGAATCCTAAGGTTTGGGAAGCTTCTGGTCATGCTAAATCATTTAATGATCCACAAGTTGATTGTAAAGAATGTAAAAATAGATATAGAGCTGACAACCTTATCTCATCCGTTGCTCCAGATATTAATCCAGATTTAATGACTTATGAAGAAATGAATAAATATATAAAAGAAAATATTAAGTGTCCTAATTGTGGTAAAAGTAATTTTACTGATTTAAGAGAATTTGACTTAATGTTTAAAACATATAGAGGTACAATTAGTGATCAAAAAATGGAAATATATTTAAGACCTGAAACTTGTCAAGGAGAATATATTAATTTTCAAAATGTTTTAAGAACAGCTAGAGAAAAATTACCATTTACTATTGCTCAAGTTGGTAAAAGTTTTAGAAATGAGGTCACACCTGGTAATTTCTTATTTAGAACGATTGAATTTGAACAAATGGAATTACAAACTTTTTGTAAACCTGAAGAAGATGAAGCAATATTTAATTTTAATAAGGAACAATCAATGAAATTCTTAACTGATTTAGGAGTAAACCCAGAAAATTTAAGATTCAAAGACCATGATAAATTAGTTTTCTATGCAAGTGCAGCAACAGATATCCAATATAACTTTCCAACAGGATGGGATGAACTTTGGGGAATACATAATAGAACGAATTATGATTTAACACAACATTCTAAATTTTCAGGTAAAGATTTAAGTTATTTAGATCCTGAAACAAACGAGAAATATATCCCGTATATTTTAGAAACTGCCGCAGGTGTAGGAAGAATGATGCTTGTATTCTTATGTGATGCTTTAAAAAAAGAAACTTTAGAAGATGGAAGTATTAGAGATGTTTTAAAAATCCATCCAGCATTAGCTCCATATAAAGTTGCTGTATTACCTCTAATTAAAAAGGTTCATTCTGAGAAAGCCAAAGAAGTTTATAACAAATTGAATAATTATTTCATGTGCACAATGGATGATTCATCTTCTATTGGTAAAAGATATAGAAGGCAAGATGCAATTGGTACTCCATTTTGTATTACCATTGATGATACTACATTAGAAAATGATAAGGTTACTATTAGAGATAGAGATACAATGGAACAAATCACTATGAATATTGATGATATTCCTTATTATGTAATTGAAAAAACTATGTTTTAACGGTACTACGCAATATCAAGGAATGTAAAAATGAATGAAGAAAATGTTAAGAATAAAATCATTATACCATTTTTAAATAGTATAGGCTTTAATGAAACAAATCTTTCTTATGAAGACAACTTTACAATAAAGTTAGGCAAAAATACTGTTAAGAAAAAAGATTATATCTCTGGAAGATTAGATATATTAGTTAAACTAGATAATACTCCATTTTTATTATGGGAAGTAAAAAAAGAAAATTTAGTAATTACTAAAGAAGAAATAAACCAAGCTATTTCGTATGCAAGGCTAACAGATCCAATAACACCTTATACAATAGTATCTAATGGAATAGATACTAGAATATATAATACTTTTAATAAACAATTAATTAAGCAAGAAGATATTAATCAAAACCAAAATACTCCAAGTCTTAATGATGCAATTAAATTTAGAATGGAAGCCTTATTAGATGTTATTTGCTATTCTAAGGATAATCTTATTAAATTCTTAAACAGTATTAACAATAGAGAATTAGAAAGATTAACAGATAATAAATATATTAAAGAATTATATGTTTCAAGGGAAAATGTGCATAAAGATTTTAATGATTTTTTAAAGAATGATAATAAATTATTCTTTATTACAGGGGAATCTGGTATTGGAAAGACTAATATTATGTGTAGTTTATTAGAACAAAATATGAATAAAACAATTATATTATTTTATAATGCTTGTTTTATCAGTAGTCCTTTGTTAAGTCAAATAATGGAAGATTTTAACTTTGCATTTGATGAGCGATTATTTAGTAGACAATTGTTTAATAGAATAAACTTATTAGCCAAAAAGGAAAATAAAAACTTTATCATCTTTATTGATGCCATTGATGAGTTAGCAATACAAAATCCAACTATTGAAGTAGATAATCTATTAAAGATAGCAAAAGAATATTCCAACATTAAAATTTGTCTATCATGTAAAGATAGTTTTATCAATGATTATGAAGAAATTAATGGTGTTTCGTCAATATTAAAAAGTATTTCAAGAATGAATATTAAATTGACTGATTTTACTGATGATGAAAAAGATCAAATAATTAAAAAATACCGGGAATACTATAATGTTGTAATCAACGATGATATTTTAAATAATCTTAAGGAATATTGTAACAATGGTTTTTTATTTCGTGTGATTTTTGAAACGTATAAGGATAAAACTATTAATGAAAAAATAGAAGATATTTCAATTATGGAGAAGTATCTTGAAATAATATCAAAAAATTACAGTATCAATTATAAAGAATTAATTTACACTTTAACTATTTTAGGTGAAGTCTTTATAAGTGAAAAAGAAGATTGGCCTAGATTGTTAATAGAAGAAAATAGAATTGACAGTGTATTAAAAATTAAAAATAGTAAAATTTCAATTGATGATTTAGTAAATATAAATGTTTTACAAAGATACTCAAATCGAGAAAATAGTTATATTGATTTTAATTTTAAACCTTTATCATATTATGTTATTTCTATTTTATATGGTAATTTGAACAAAAAGAAAGGTAAAGATTTTATTAAAACATTATTTGAATTAAATAATAATAGACGAGCTAAAGAATCACTAAAATGGTATGATAACTATATTACCAATTTTCAATATACAGATGTGTATAGATTTAAAAAAGAATATGGTCTAATGTTGATAAATGCATACAGAAGTATTGTAAATAAGCACTTTTATAACATTAGTAATAGATTTGAATTAGGAGAAGATATAAATAACATAGGCATAGCATTAAGTAAAGAATGTTCTTGTGTAGTAGCAATTTATAGCTTTTATAAAAAGATTAATGATAATGATGATGTTAGACTAATAGATTTTAAGGAAGAAAATGTTTTATATAAGAATGGAATGGAATGGATGACTTCTACCATGTCTAAAATAGATATATCAAAAATCGTTATTGATAGATTAAAAAAAATTGTAGAAGAAAAGAGATTATGTGAAGATAATTGCTTATATTTAAATATCGAATATGTATTAAATATGCTTTTTCTATATGGCAAATATTATGAACAAAAATATAAGTGTGAGAATCCAAATTTTATTCCAAATTTTAATGAATTTTTACCTTTAAATTTATTAGATTTATGTAAAAAAATAATAATGTTTAATATTGCACAGCTTAAAAATATGAATGTAATAGAGAATACTTTAGATAATGAATTAATGTATCAACAATTTATGTCAGGTGAAATAAGTATGCCAGAGTGTAATTATGTTATTCATGGAACTGGTAGAATACCAATCTTTTCATTAGTAAAGCGATTAATCAAACTAATTGATAAATTTTCTATAACTGCTATTGATGTTCCTCATTTAACACTTCCTAAAGATATTAAGAAACAGAATAATTCTTCTTTTGTTTCTGATATTATTATTGAAACATATACAAGTGAGGAGTTAATAGAGTATTTAAAAGATTTGCTTACGAAGTATATTGATGAATACATTTTAATGATTGAGTGTAATTTTCCAACTTTTAAAGAAAAAATGCCATATTATAATTTATTTAAAAATGGTGTATTATTGGAGTTATATCTATATAAAGCTGATAAACCTTTTATGGATAGTTATTCTAAAAGACTAGCATATTGTTATAATGAAAGTAATAAAAAAGAGGTACAAGTATATCTTTGTGAAGAGAAAGATGTGCCAAAAGAACCTTCAAAAAGATGGTATAGTTATACTTGTGGAGAAGTAAGAAGTTTGTTTTTTGATAATTATATTAATAATTCTTCCATAAGACATATGGTATTATCTAATTTAATCTATGGCCTTTTAGAAAGTGATTTAAAAGAATTATTTGAAAATGAAGAGAATTTTATTTATGGTTTAGATGAATAAAATATACATAAATACTAGTAAAAGATGAATATATTTGTTATACTATAGTCAGTTAATAAATTATTGCTGACTATTTTTTTGCTTAAAGAGTTGTTGTACTTCTCTCTCTCGGGCACCAGATTGATAGTTACTCGAACTTTTCGAGTATTAGTAAAACGCACTTGATAAAAGCGCGTTTTTATGTTGTTACGAATATGTCAAGGAAACTTGCATACAATAAAAAAAGGAATACTTAACATCGCAAAATTGAGTACTCACCAATTGGTTAGCACTTAATCTTGTTTGAACTGAACCCTAAAAGTTGGACAGTTTATAAATAGTTTCTAATTAAAGGATTGTAATCTGTAATTTACAGGAGATAGTCCTTTTAATTTCACTTTAATTCTATCATAATTATAATAATTAATATACTCATCGATGGCTAAAATTAATTCATCTATCGTTTTATAATTATTTTCTTGTTCATAAAACATTTCCGTTTTTAAAAGTCCAAAAAAATTTCCCATCATTCCGTTATCTATACTATGTCCTTTCCAAGACATGCTTTGTTTTATTCCTTTATTCTTTAATCTTTGTTGATAAGATTGATGTTGATATTGCCTGCCCTGATCTGAATGAAATATTAGTCCTTCAAGATTATTGTTTTTATTAAACGTCTTATTAGCATATCATTTATTTGTTCTAGATTAGGAGATTTAGAAGAAGTTGTACTTAATTTTAGGATAGCAAATGCTACCATTCATTTTGATGAATCTAGTCCGCACTTACATATTGTTGGAGTTCCATTTAAAGATGGAATGAAAAATGGTATGGAAAAACAAGTTGGTAAATCTGATGTCTTTAATAAAATAAGTTTAAAAGAAATTCAAGATAAAATGAGAGGGTATTGTATTAATTCGTTCAATAGAATTTATAACCTTAACTACAATCTTAAAGTAAAAGAAGAAGGTAAAAATGTTGATATTAATGTTGCCAATATGAATAAATATAAAAAGTTTTAACAAGAAAAATACAAAAAGCAATTAAAAGAGTTAAATAAAAAACAGATGAATTACAAAATAAATCTATGATATTATCGAGAATTTAAAACCAACCATTATGAATAAAAACAATTACTCTATTTCTAGTGAAGTGGTAAATAAAATCAAAAAATATATAGAACAAACTAATGATACTACTTCTAATTTAAGAGATGCAAATGATATAAATATAGTCTTAAAAAAATATGAAGATGATTTAAGAGAACACACTAACGAAGTTAGAAACCTGAAAAATAAAATAAAAATGCGTGATGATAGAATTGAAGAATTAGAATATGATTTAAATTATGCAAATGAAACTATTGATGAATTAGAAGATAAAGCATCAAAATCACAAAAAATAGTTGATTATTTTAAAGAATTATGGAAGAAGTTTATTGAATTTTTATAAAACTAATTTTTCTCTAATGATAAATATGATGACTTCGTTAATGATTTATATGATGAAGATATACTTGATGACAATGATATTGATATTATTCAAAATAATAGCAGAAGTAATGATTTTGAAAGATAAAAACTGGTTTTTAACAAAATAACATATCAATTATTAGTAAAATTTGGTATAATATAATGAAGAATAAATTTAAAATTTAAGAAGGAGAATTTAAATGAATAGAAAAGTAATATTAGTTTCTGGAAATGGTGAATTAGCATTTGGACAAAAAGAAGTAGCAACATTTGTTGATAAATTAACTCAATTAGATAATGTAGATTTAGAAGTTGTTGGTAATGGAGAACAAAATTTAACAATGGATGAAATTAGTCAATCGTTAGATACAGTATTACCAGAGCAAGATGTAACTATAATTATACAAAGCCATGGTACAATGAAAAGTGGATTTAAATTTTGTATAAGTAATGATTTTTCAATAAGTTCAAAAGAGCTATTCCAAATGATAAGGTTGAAATTGGGAAATAAACCAATAGATATATTTACTGCTGCTTGTTATGGAGGTGGAATGTTATTAGATAAGGATGAACTAGCTGAAGGTTCAACCTTGGTAAGTTTAACTTCTTTAGAAGAATATAATGTTGGAATTGATTATCAAAATATGATTGAACATTTTGAAACTTTTAGTGGTGAAGTTACAGCATATAATTTATTAGAATTTTATTTAGTTAATTTTCTAAAAAATAGGCATAAACCATTTATTGCAATTTCTGGGCAACCGACGATATATAATTTAGATAAATTTTTAAGCAGCGGAGAAGCTAGGAATATTAATTTTGATTCTGAACATTTCTCTAGTATAGGAGAACTTCCAAATTATTTAAATGTATTCCAAAAATTACAAAATTTAAAAAGTGAATGGGATATTTATGCAGTTGATTATGGGTTTAGCAATGTCAATTTGTTTGAATGAATTGAAAAATAAGGGATTAGTAAGAAATCATAATGAAAGACTTGACAATAATAAAACTAGATAATAATAGTGAATTCAATTATTATCTTAAGTTATTTAGTATTAAAAATGATTTTTAACAAGTATGAAAATAATAAAAGAAGAACATTAAAAATACAATATAAAATTTGTAGACACAAGTTATAAAAGAAAAAATTGAATATTATTTAAGAATATTGAGTTACAAATTAACAATTATTAAAATAAGCATAGTAAAATTATAAAAAATAGTTTATAATTTTGCTGTGAAGTCAGTACTATATGTACTAGATTACTGAATTTTGCAAAAAGTTGTAGATAACTACGACAACGGCACCAGATTGATAGTTACTCGAACTTTCGAGTATTAAGTAAAACGACTTATCAAAAAGCCGTTTTTTTTGCTATTATGAATATGTCAAGGAAAATTGCATAAAAAAGGAACATTCGATTCTGCAAGTGAATGTTGCCTTTAAAAAAATGTATCGAAGGACTTTTATAACAAAAGTTCTTTTCTTCATTTTTATCCCTCCTTTCTTTCTCAAAATTGGAGAACGACACCAATATCGAATGTTTCTAATAAAATTAGATAATACATATAACAATACAATCAAACAACTAATTGTTGTTTAAAAGATGTGTTATACTATTTGTAGTGATTGATTTTTAAATCATTTTTCTTTGATAAAGTTGTAGATAATATCATTCATTTAAATAATTAACAAGGATAGTAATTTATTTGAATAATAGAGATTAAGGTGATTTTATGATATATCAATTAAAAAAAGCTACAATTGATAACACAGATTTGCTTATACAATATAAGTTAAAAAATATATTTGAATATGCGAAGGATTTGCCAAAAGAAGAAATTACTAAAATTTATAATTATGTTAATAGTCATATTCCTAAACAAATAAATAGTTATAAAATAATACAAGTGGGTAACAGAACAATTGGTTGCTTATTGGTTATAGACTATTTAGATGGTGTTCTATTGGACGAAATATTTATTGAAGAAGAATATAGAAATAATAAAATAGGAACTCAAATAATTAGTAATGTATTATCAAACTATTCTATAGTTTATTTATGGGTATATAAAAGCAATAGTAAGGCAATTAAATTATATGAAAAATTAGGTTTTAATATAATAAAAAGTACTGAAACTAGATACTTTATGAAATATTCTAAACTCCAATATGCTAGAGATAATCATAAAAAGTGGGAATTAGAGCATAACTTTGCCTCAGAAGAAGATTGGAATGAAAAATAATTGGTGACATTTTAGCTAATGATTAACAAGATTACAAATTTAATTGCTACTTTTTTTTATTTTTGATAAAATTAGCAATAATTGATTTTAATATCAATTTTTATTGATAGTGTTGTAGAATACAATAAATAGAATCAAAAGAAAATAATTATTTTAAAATAGATAAATATTGCAGGTGAAAGAGTTGTGCAAGTGAGTAGAAGTGGACATTTGAAAATTCCCAAAAAAATAGAGGAAATAGAAAAAAATAGTAACTCGAAAGAAGATATTTTGGAAGTTCAAAAAGCAATAGCCATGGCAAATGACAAAAAATTAAAAGCAGAAGGTATACAATCACAAGAAGAAATAGAAGACAAAGAATGGCAAGAAATCAGTAAAATTCCTGAGAATTCTAACGATTTGATAGCCATTACTGTTGTAAAAAAACTGGGAGCTTATGTCATTGCTATAACAGAAAAATCTCCTAAAAAGTTTCGTGGCGTTTTTGTAAATCGAATGCAGAATTATTGTTTAGATACTCTAGAATGCTTATTGGAAGCAAATTTTATTCGTCTTGACTCAATAGAGAACAAGAAAAAACGAGAAGAATACCAAAAAGAAGCCATTATAAAATTAAAGCTTCTTGGATATATTGCTTTAGTAGCAGAAAATGCTGCTTGCATACTAAAACGCCAGTACAAACAAATTTCTCTTCAGCTTGCCAAAGCGATTAATCTTATTATTGCTTGGAAAAAAAGTGATGATGAAAGATGGAAAACTAAAAATTAGGATTATTGGTTGAAAAACCTTTAATTAAGAAGAAAATTTATTTTTAAGGTCTGTTCCCAGAGCCCCTTCTTCGCGCGCGCCGTTGACTAGGATGGAGTTAGACTTTGGTTCAATGTTTACTTGACGTTCTGGTGGGGCTCGCCCAGCTTTACCTTACTCTGAAATCGAATCCATCGCCTCGAACAAAGTGAGAGGGGCAAACGATTGTTTAGAAATAGAATATGGAGAATGGCCACAGACCATTGTTCCAATAGAAAATGCTAATAATTTAGAAAGAATGTTTCAAATAGGGAATCTTGAAAAATCAGGAAAAGAATATCCCTCAGATTCTATAAATTACAATGAGTATAATACGCCTTTCACATTACGGTGGCATACAGAATTTCTCTACAACGGAAAAAAATATGTTCGTATTCTAGGAGATGCAAACAATTGTGACAGAATCTTATCCGATGGAAGAACAATTGAAAAAGAAGAACCCTATTGGGTAGAAGTTGAACCAATCAAATGGTTAATTTCTGAAAAAGAAAATATTGCACTTTGTAAAAAAATAATTTTTTCTGGCGTTCAATTTAACAGAGAACAAAATTACAATGGAAACTTTGAAAGTACAGACATTTATCACTTCATAGACGAACTTTTTTCTAAAAGTTTAGAAACTGTGAATGTTAATTCATTAGAAAGTGGACAAATTAGAAAGTCTCGTTTACAAAAAATGAATCCTGATACCATGGAAAGAACGAGAAGAAGAAATTTAACCATGACTGAAAAAATACACGATTGGATTGAATCAGGGCAATCTATTTTATTGCGTGGTCCATCAGGAATTGGAAAAACAGAAAGAATCAAAACTCTTTATCCTGACTTAATATACATTAAATTAACCAACAATATGTTTCCAGAAAAAGTAGTAGGTTCCATTAATTTACAAACGGGACAAAGTATTCCCCCTGACTTTTATAAACAAGCAATACTTGCTTGTGCGGATGAAAAAGAACAAAAGTTAATCAAAGAAAATGTGCAAAACATATATGACTTAGCAGATACAATTTATGAGCGTTCCAAAACTAGTAAGAAAAAAGTCGTTCTTTTACTCGATGAACTTTTGAATGTTAAACCTGCGGTACAATCTTTAGTGTATACCCTTGTACTTAATCGCTTGATTGAAATAGGTAGAGGGTTAAAATTACCAGAAAATGTCGTCGTCGTCGCAACAGGAAATCAAAAAAAATATTCAAGTGTTGCCCAAGATTTAGCAGAACCTTTAGAAAAACGATTTGATCATATTATAGATATGGAACCAAAAGTGGGAGAATGGTTATATGACTATGCCATGCCAAACAAAATCCATCCATCCGTAATAGGTTTTATTCTATCCCACTATTTAATGTCTAGAAAAAGTGAAGAAATCAAAGACATGGGATATTTTTATGAAGAACCAGAAATAGGAGAAAAACACAAAGACAAATATGGCTGCCATGGCAGAACCAATGATCCAAGAGGTTGGGTATCTATTTCCAACACGCTTTATGCATTTGAAAAAAATCTACAAAATGGAAAATACATTGGAAAAAACGTTGAAGATATATTAGAAACATCTATAAATACAAAATTACGTTCCGAATGGGCAAGAGCATTTTTTAATTTTTATAATATGCCTACACTTTCTGTAAAAGAAGTAGTAGAAAAACAATATACAGAAAGCGATTTACCAACAAATAGTAATGAACGTTTTGCAACGCTTAGCGCCCTTTTAACTGCCAATATGGACGAAATAAAAATTTGCCGAGAATTTATTAGAAAATATTGTGACCCTGAATTTTTAGAACTTTATGAATTCTGTTGGATAGGAAAAGATAGCTCAAGAATAGAAAAAATCATGGAACTAAAAATGTTAGAAAGTGAAATTGAGTTGAGAGAAGAAGGGAGAACAATTGCATGAAAAAAGAAGTAATAGAATTGCAATTTGGGTGTTCTGCTACTTGTGTTGTAATATTAGATGAACATTACAAAGAGTTAGGACCTACAGTTTTTATGGATGGACAACAATCGGATGTCAATCTTTACGGCTGTTCTTATAAAAATCCCTTTTTTAAAAAACAACTTGAAGAAATGGCAAGCAATTATGACAAAGTATACTTTGTTATTCGCCATATAGAAAAATTAACAGAAGAAGAGCAAAAAAGATATATTTCTTTAGTAAAAGATAGAGAATTCTGTGGTTACTTTATTCCCTCCAATGTATTACTTGTCTTTACAATAGACCAACCAAGCGATGTATCAAAAATTACACAAGAGCTCTATCATTTTTGTGTAGTAGCCATAGGAAAGTAGTTTAAAATGAATTTAATAGAAGACACACTAAAAGTAATTCAATATCGTTATTCGGAATTAGCAAGTGAAATAGCGGATGCAAAATTTGAATATCGAACCGATTTAAAATACAAAACAGCAGCAACAGACGGAAAAGACGTATTCTTAGACCCGGATTATTTTGCCAGTTTGGATGAAGAAGAAAGAGCCTTCTTACTAGCGCATGAACTGATGCATAAAAAATTTTTGCACACGATACGACTAGAAAAAAATGGAGTTAAGAAAGATTTAGAAGTATGGAATGAAGCAACAGATGCGATTATTAATGCCAACTTAGAACGAGATGGCTTTAAAATAAAAAAAGGGTATATCAATCGTCCTGAAGCGCTTCATTATTCAGCTGATGAGTTCTATGAAATTCTTTTAAAAGAAAAAGAATTAGGAGAAAAGAAAAAATCATACACCATGTGCGATGATCATACACTTTGGGAAGAAGCACCAAAAGAAGAAAACGAAGAAAAAATAAAAAAATTTCCAAACATCGACGAACGAGAAGATTTTGCAAAACATAGAAAAATTCGTATAGAAAAAGCGAAAGCAAACTATGAACAATTGAAAGAGGGACTAAGAAAACAACTAACAAAAGAAGAATCAAAAAGTGAGAAAATAGAATTAAGAGACATTGGAAAAGAAAATACAAGTATAGACTGGAAAGACTTACTTCGTAAAGAAGTAGAAAAAGAAGAATCCATTTGGTCCCAAAGAAGAAGCATTTTTGAAAACAACTATGCCTATCGTTTAGAGGAATATGAAGAATTAGAAGACGCAGAAACAGAAGTACAAATTGATGTATCAGGTTCTGTTGATTTAGAATTAGTAAAATCCTTTTTAAGAATAATAAAATCTATATTTGTACACTCTAAATTAAAAGTCGGTTGTTTCAATACAAAATTTTTTGGTTGGATAGAAATAAAAAAAATAGAAGAAATTGAAAACTTTATCATCCCAGAAGGCGCAAGAGGGGCTGCTGCCAATGGAACAGATTTAGATTTAGCTGCTAGAAGTTTTACAAAAGAAAGAGAAATCAATAAAATTGTTTTTACAGATGGTTACCCAAGTGCAGGATGCATGCCAAAAGAAGATTTAAAAAATACAAATGTACTATGGCTTGTTTATGGAAACAAAAGCTTTAACCCATGTTGTGGAAAAGTAATTTTTATTTCAGAAGAACAATTGAATAAAATGAATATGTACATGGATAAAGAGACAGAAGCAAAAAGAAGTGCCTGAAAAAATGCACTTTTTTTCTTACATGAAAGCCAAAATTGACTTGCGCTAGAAACAGAAGTATAGTAAATTAAAAGAGAACCTATTTAGAAAAAGTAATCGAAAGAAATGAATAATAAAAATAGAAAGGAATCAATCAAAATAAACTTATATTTTAGAAGATTGATTGTACAAAAGAAAGATGAATATAGAAGAAGAAATAAAAAAAATTCAAGAAAGAAATAAAAGAGTAGAGCAAGATAAATCCTGGGAAACAAGTACTACAAGACGGATTGGAATATGTATTTTAACCTATATTGTTGTTGTACTATATTCTTATTTTGTAAGAAAATGGGACAATTTATTTTTAAGCTCTTTTGTACCAGTGATTGGATTTACACTATCTACTTTTTCTTTAAAAATAATTAGAAAACAATGGGAAAAAAGGAAAAAATAATATGATAGATTTAGAAAAATACACAAGTTTTCACTCACCAGGCTATGTAATAGAAATATACAAAAATGGAAAAGAAGAAGAAATCGTTTATGGAAATAAAGAAACAAAACCAAAAGTAATGCCATGTACCAAAGATACACTTTATGACATTGCCTCTCTAACAAAAACTTATACAGCTACTTTGATTTATATCGCTTATGAAGAAAACAAATTGAACTTAAACGATACCATATTTTCATTAGACAATCATTTTGTCAACTTAAAAGAAGTAAGCGTACTTGATTTACTTTCTCATAATCAAGAATTATGGACCAACGGATATTTAGGAAGTGCGAAAACCAAGGAAGAGTTTTATTCCATTTTATATTCAGCAAGTGTAAAAGAAACCTTTCCTACCTATGTAGACACGCATTATATCATTTTATCAACTCTATTAGAAACTATCTACAAAAAAACATTTGCTAATATTTTAGAAGAAAAAATAATAAAAAAATTAAACTTAGAGCATACCACTACGAATCCAAGCAAAAAGGATATAGCTTCTAACAATTATGAAATGCAAAATGGTTGTGAAATTGATTTAGTAAAACCAGGATTTATTCATGATACCAAAGGACGTGTTGCTGCCTCTTTAGGTATCACAACTGGTCATGCTTCTATTTTTACAACAGGGAAAGACTTACTTTTATTTTTAAAATCATTTTTAGATTGTACTTTACTAAAAAAAGAAACCATAGAATTCATGAGAAGTCATCAAGAAAAAAACAAAAAGAATTATGAAATTCTAGAAGCAATCGTTCCCAAAAAAGAAATCAATGAAATGTACGAAGAAGCCAAAAAATTAAATCCGGAATTAAAAGTCATGCGTACATACAACAACATGGGAACAAGATATCGAAACGCTATCAAAGAATTGAATGATGTACCAACAAAATGTAGTGAAAATACCATCGTTTTTAGTGGTTTTACTGGTCCTTCATTCCTGATTGATTTTGATACACAAATAGTAGTCATAGTCATGTGTAATCTAATGCACAGAACAAAATTAAATCGTCCTGAACGAAAAAAATATACGGACGAAATCATAGAAATTATCTATAATCAAATCTATGAATAGAAAAAGAAGTAAAATGAAAACAGAAGATATGTTTAGTATTATTATTCCAATGCACAATGCACAAGAGTTTATCTTAGATGCTTTAAATAGTCTAGAAATACAAGAAACAAAAAATTTTGAATGTCTTATCATCGATGATCACTCTAGCGATAAAAGTAAAAAAATAGTAAAAAATTACCAAAAAAAAGCCAACTTTTCTATTCAATTATACGAAACAGAAAACGAAAAATGGGGGCCTGGAGCAGCAAGAAACATAGGGCTATCTCATGCAAAAGGAAAATACATTCTTTTTTTAGACGCAGATGATCAACTAAAAGATAAAAATGTCGTAAAAAAGATAACAGAAGCAATAAAAAAAGAAAGAAATGCAGAAATAATATTACTCGGAAAAAAGAAAGTATGGTACAACTACAATGGAAAAATAGTAAAAGAAAAAGAATATTTTCCCCGACCAAAACAGAAAGAAAAAAGCTATCAAATCGGAAGAAACAATGAAGGAATAATATGGTCCTATTGTTGGAAAAAAGAACTCTTTATAAAACACAAAATACAATTTCCAGAAAACACAATTTGGGAAGATTTTATCCCTAAAATACTATTATTTAGTCATGCAAACCAAGAAAATATAATCCATCTTTCTTATATCACACATCAATACAATATAAGACCAGGAAAAAGTATAGGAACAACACCAACACTAACAAAAGTAAAAGCTTTAATTAAAATCTATCATAAATGTAGTCATTTAATAAAAGAAGAAAAAATAGAAAAAAAATACCGAAAAGAATTATTTTGGAAAATGATGCAATTGCCATGTGTGTTAGGTTGGATGTTAAACAGAGCAATAATTATGAAACTACTATACTTAAGAAGAAAAAGGAAGTAAGATTTCTCTACAAATTGTAGAGATTTTTTTCATATTTATCAGCTATAATGGATTTAGGTGATTTAAAAATGAATGTTGGAAATAGAATAGCAACACTTAGAAAAAAGAAAAAAATAACTCAAGAAGAATTAGCAAAACAATTATTTGCCAGTGACAAAACAATATCTAGTTGGGAAGCAAATCGTACAGAACCCAATTTAGAAATGTTATTAAAAATAAGTGAATTACTAGATTGTAATGTAGGATATTTAATCTATGGAGAAGAGCCAAAAGGAGCCATTGAAACAGAAATAAAAATAAAATTAACAAAAAAAGAATACCAAGAATTAGAATTATTTTTAGAAGAGAATGGGAGATTTATAAATGAAAGTAGACAAATAGATACCTATTATGAACTGAGTCATCGCAGATTTATAAAAGATGAATTTGAAAAAAGAATTTCAATCCAAGAATGGTTACGCATTGGAATCCGTGGAAATAAAAAAATTTTAAACTACAAAAATTGGTACGACAATAAATATTGCGATGAATACGAAGTAGAAATAGATAATGAAAAAAACTTAGAAAAAATATTCAAAGTATTGGGTTTAGAAAAAATAATTGTGGTTGATAAAATAAGAAAAAAATACATGTATGAAAAGAAATTTGAAATCGTATTAGATAAGGTGGAAGAACTTGGATACTATGTAGAAATAGAAGTCAAAGAATATGAAACTTCTCCACTAGAAGAATACGAAAATCTTTTAAAAGTTGCTAAAAAATGTAATTTAAATTTAGAAAACATAGACAAAGTAGGTTATCCCTACCATTTGCTTGCAAAATTATATAAAGATTAAATAATGGATTTTAAATTTGGTTTCTAAATGCTATAATAACTCCATGCAGTAGCGAATGGAGTTTTCCTACTTTAACGAGTCGTTAAGGGACGAATGGAATTGATAACAAGAATAGTAATATTCCGAAGGACTTCACTACACCCTGTGTAGGAGCGTGCGTTACACTTCGCTTAAGTCCATCTTCATATGACTATATCATAAAGTACTGCATATGTAAGAGGTGGTAAAGATGTGGAAATACACAGGAAGAAAAGAGTGTAATGAATTTTTACTATCTCTTCATTTATTTGATTGTAAAGACAAAACGAAATATATAAAAACACTTTATTCTATTAGCAATACTATAGAAAATAATTATAAAATATATAAAAAGAAAAAAAGAAGTGGCAAATATCGAACGATTTATGAACCAAGTTCTCTTTTAAAATACATTCAAAAACAAATTCTTTGTAATATATTAAATAACAAATCCATCTCAAGTTATGCAAAAGCTTACAAGAAAGGAATTTCCTTAAAAGAAAATGCAGTCCCACACACCAATAAAAAAATGATTTTAAAATTAGATATCAAAGAATTTTTTGATAATATATCCTTTTATTCTGTGTATCAGGCATGTTTTCCTATTGAATATTTTCCAAAAAGTGTAGGAATCTTGCTTACTTATTTATGTACATACAAAGACCATTTGGTACAAGGTGCACCAACTTCTGCCTATATTTCTAACTTAGTCATGAAAGAATTTGATGAAGCAATAGGGAAGTGGTGTGAAGAAAAAAACATCTTCTATACAAGATATTCCGATGATTTAACTTTCTCAGGAGATTTTATACCTAAGGAAATCATTGGGAATGTGAGAAAAGAATTATACAAACTAGGACTAGAACTAAATAAAAAGAAAACGCATGTCATTTATAGACAGAATAGGCAATCAGTAACTGGTCTTGTTGTTAATGAAAAAGTGGGAGTAAGTACAAAATATCGTAAAAAAATAAGACAAGAAATTTACTATATAAAAAAATTTGGTTTATCTTCTCACTTAGAAAAATGTAAGTGTATTGTTTCAACAGAAAAATATCTAAACCAGCTTTATGGAAAAATAAATTATGTTTTACAAATTGACAAAGAGAACAAAGAATTTCAAAACTACAAGAATTATGTTAAAATGCAAATGAATGGAAGAAGGAAAAAGAATGAAAGATGAAATAGAAAAGTGTTTTGATATAGAGCCTTTATTAAGTTTAGAAAAATTTGTAGAGTTATTATTTGTCTCTTTAGCAAATAAAACCATGCTTTTGGGAAGAAGGAAACCTATTAGTTTCCCTTTTGATTATCTACGTATTATTGAGAATATAATGTATAACAATGACTCTTCTTGGAAAATAAAATTTTCAAAATTAATAGATATAAGAAAATATTATGGAAAACAAGCGGATTGGGAACGAGATTTTGGAAGAGAAATCAACAAATATTTAGCAAATAAAAAAGTAACCTATGATTTTCAATGGAATTATTTTTCTTTAGAAATAACAGCAGAAGAAAGGGAAAGAGTGTTAAAAAAATACGATGAAGAAACGATTCTAAATATGGAACATTTTACAAATTTATTAACAAATCCCTATTATGAAAGAAGCTTTTTATTAAATCAAAAAGAAAAAATAAGAGAACAACAAAAATTAGATTGTATTATTTCCTTAGAAAGAAAAATGCAAATGAAAAACACTACAAATTTGAGCGAAGATTTGTAGTGTTTTCTATAGTTATACTTTGTAAATTTTGGCTAACACCATCGCCACTATTGGGGTATTTACTAGAATAAGCAAAATCAACAATGTAAAAGAAAGACAATAAAAGACACAAAAGAATTCTTACTTTTTTAGGAATTCGACCAAACAAGCTATCCAAAAATGGAGCAATAAAATAAATAAAAGTACAACCACCAAGACCAAAAACAATCAATCCCTCCAAACAAACTCGTCCATGTAGGTTTAAAAAGAACCCATCATAATCCCAATATCTTGCATTTTTAAACGTTTCCAAATACCAACCCGTTCCATATTCAAGGATTCCACAAACAAATAAAGCAAGCAAAAAAGTAAGAATCGGTTGATTTCTTGTCTTCTTTAACAAAACAAGAAGAAGAACCAAACCCCAGCCATAAATATGTAACCATGGGCCATGAAGGGTTCCACGATTCACAAACTCTCCATATTGAAACAAATGAAGTCCTACTTCCCAAATCCAACCAGCAATAGATGCGACAAAAAACATAAAAAGTAAAGAAAGAAAATCATAATTTTTATTATAATCTGTATGAAGCCATTTTTTTGTTTTCACTTCTTGAAAAAGAGCATCCTCACATGGATACAATTCTCCAGACTTCTCTAAGGAAATATCTTTTAATAATTCTACACCATCCACTTCTGCAAGTTTGGCTTTCTCTCTAAAAAACATATAACTTTCTGCAAAACAACAATTTTTATAAGGGGTAGTAAAAATAATACCCACCAAATGAAAACTAAACAAATCAAGAAGTGACCAACCCACCAAAGAAAGATCAAGTTGAAATAACTCCCACTTATGGCCATTCATCATTCGTCTAGAAAGTAAAATAGCCTCTTTACCAGACAACCCAGGATTTTCTGCTAAAAGATAAGGGACCATTGCATAAGAATAATGTTTTATCACTCCACCAACAATAGTAAAATACCAAAGCCATTCCTGTGCCATCACTCGCATCATAGCCAAACCAACACTTACATGTTTTCTTATTTTATAAGGAAACAAAAGTCGATGGAAATTTGTTTTCGAATAGTTCCTATTTTCAATAAAAAACCTTGCTTCCCCAACCACAAAAACATTGCGAACAAAAAGTACATAGAAAAGTGTCAAAATAGCCCCAAGCAAAATCAAAATACTTTGCCAAACACGTTCATGGAAAATCAACTGATTAAAAGAATTCAAAAGACCAAAAATAAAACTTCCTGATGCAGTCACATTATTAAAAACATTTGCGAGCACTCCACGAGTAGGTTTATAATTCGTAATACTTTCTTGTACGTTGCTGACACTTTCTATGGTATCCCTTAAAATATCAGAATTTAAAACTGCTCCAAAAGGTTCGCTTTTGATAGAAATAGAAGTTGTATCAAAAGAAATCGCTTGATTCGAAGTGATTTTATAAGTACCAAGAAGCATAGAGACAAAAAATGCAATCGCAACACAACGCCAATAATTGACTTTTAACGCTTTTTTTGCTTCTTTTTTAATCTCTTTCACTTTCATAAAACTACCTCAAAACTACTTAAAAGTATTTATTTTTTATGTATTCATACTATCTTCTTTTTCTAGTTTTGTCAAATGAAGTCAAAACATATAATTAAGGAAAAGGAGACTTAAGTTATGAACAATATATTTGAATACTTAAAATGGCGAGGAGACATATCTTTTGATATAGAACCCTTAAATGAAGTAGATAATCTTATACTATGTGCTTTCTCTTATATAAGGATAGAAAATATAATAGAACCATCGGAAACAAAAAGCATAAAAGAATTATATCCAAACTATTTAAATAGTGAAAAAAAAGAAAGCATTCTTTTAAAAAATCAAAACACATTATTTTCACTACTTGAAAAAAGCAATCGTTTTAAAAACGTAAAAATTGCTAAATTCACGAAAGAAACATCTAAACTACAAGAAAAACAATTTTGTGCCATGACATTTATTTTAAGTGATAAAGAATTGTTCATAGCATTTCGTGGCACCGATGAGACATTAACTGGATGGAAAGAAAATTTCAACTTAAGTTATCAAGAAACTGCTTCTCAAAAAAGAGCAGTCTCTTACATAGAAGAAATTGCAATGCATACAAAAAAAGAAATCACGATAGGAGGACATTCCAAAGGTGGAAATCTTGCCATGTATGGATATGTAAACAGCAAAGACACGATACGAAAAAAAATAAAAAAAACATACAACAATGATGGTCCAGGCTTAAACAGCAAGATAGAGAATAATAGTGAATTAAAAGAAACGGAAAAAAACATCACAACATTTATTCCAAAAGCAAGCATTGTTGGTGGCTTTTTTGACAATCATTCCGTAATTAAAATAATTGAAAGCAATAGTATTGGCATTCTAGAACATGACTTATATACATGGAAAATTGACGGCAATTCAATAGTAACAGCTAAAAATATGGATAAAAAAACAAAAGAAATTTGTAATTACATCAATGAAAAATTAAAAGAAATGCCAGAAGAGAAAAAAAGAAAAATAATCAATTTCATTTATGAATTATTAAGTTCTTTTGGAATCAACGATATCGAAGAAGTTTTACAGAAATTAGGAAAAAACAATTTTTTATTAAAAAAATACAATCTTTCTATAGAAGACATGCAACTGGTTTGGAAACTTTTACCTCTTATTTTAGAAATAATAAAAAAATATTCCTAAGTGTGTTAAAATAAAAAAAGTTTTTATGGAGATATGACAAAAATATCAAAGATAAGTTTAATTTTTGAAAATGACTTATTTCCAACTGCCCAAAGCATGTTAGCAGAACTTTTAAGAAGAGAATATACTTTTACTAGAAATAGAAAAATCGAAAATAAAATTCATGTATGTTGTAGAGAACAAGCTATATTACTTACAAGTATTTTAAAAGCCAAAGGACATTCTGCACGTGTTCGAAGTGGTTTTGCAAAATATGTAAACATAGAAGGAAAACAGGCAGGAGACCATTGGATAACAGAATATTATGAGGAATCAGAAGAAAAATGGATTTTGGTTGACTCAGATATGTATTTTGATGATGAAACTTTAGAAGAGTATGCTATTGATTTTAATTTGTTGGATATACCAAGAGATAAATTTCTTTTTGGGGCTGAGGCATATTTAGGACTAAGAAATAATAAATATAAAGACGAAGAAATATATTATGTTTCAGATCCCATAACCTTAGGTTTAAAAGCAAGTATTCGAGGTCTATTTTATGATTTTCATTCCTTGATGAATGACGAAATAATATTTTTACATATTCCAAAATATATAAAAGAAAAAGATTTTGAATTAAGTGAAGAAGAATACCAAGAATTAGACAAATTGGCAGAATTATTATTAGAACCAGATAAAAATTTTGATAAAATATTAGAGATTTGGAACAAGGAACCTAAATTTAGAATACTATCAGGTGGATTAAATTAAAGAATCCTTCATATAAAGAAAGAGAAGAAAAGTGAAATCTTTGTGAACAAGAGGTGAAACTTTTCTCTTTTTTTGTAAGGTTATTGACAATTTTTTTAAATTAGCATAATATGTAGCATGGCAGTAAAAGTGGGGAAATGCCTATGGAAAAAAATTTGTTGTACCAAATAAAAAAAATAGAAACCAAAATTATGCGTTTGATTTTATTAGAAGAAGAAAATTTATGCAATAAAATGGCACCTAAACCAACACAATTTCAGATTATGGAATACATGTTGAATCAAAAAAAAGACGTAGTGTATCAAAAAGATTTAGAACAGGTATTAGGACTTAGAAGAGCAACCATTTCTGGAGTACTAAAAACAATGGAAAAAAATCATTTTATCAAACGAATGATAGATGAAAAAGATACAAGGATAAAGAAAGTTGTGTTAGAAGAAAATGCCAAAAAAGTACTTCTAAAACACAAAGAAAAAATAAAACAATTAGAAAAAGTACTTACAGAAAATATTTCTTCAGAAGAGCAAAAAGAATTTCTTCGAATTCTTAAAAAAATGCAAGAAAATATAGAAAAGGAAGGAAGAAAAGAAAATGTTAAAATTAATTAAAAACTTCAATAAAAAAGAATGGGGGCTTGTCTTAATAAGCTTGTTTTTAATAGTTTCTCAAGTTTGGTTAGACTTAAAAATGCCCGACTATATGTCAGAAATAACAAAATTAGTACAAACAGAAGGAAGTGCTATGGCAGACATCATAAAAAATGGAAGCTTCATGTTGTTATGTGCTTTAGGAAGTTTAATTGCAGCCATAATTGTTGGTTATTTTGTATCCCACTTATCCAGTTCTTTTTCAATGAAACTAAGAAAAAAACTATTTAATAAAGTAGAAAATTTATCAATGCATGAAATAAAACAATTCAAAACAGATAGTTTAATTACAAGAACAACAAATGACATTACGCAAGTAGAAATGTTAATTGGAATGGGGTTACAACTCTTAATCAAAGCGCCGATTACAGCCATATGGGCAATTACAAAAATACTAAACAAATCATGGCAATGGAGTGTTGCAACAGCAGTTGCAGTTGTGATTTTGCTTTCTGTTATAGGAGTTTTAATGGTTACTATACTACCAAAATTTAAAATCGTTCAAAAATTAATTGACCAAGTAAACGGACGAGTAAGAGAACACTTGACAGGAATTCGTGTAGTACGTGCCTTCAATGCTGAAAAATATCAAGAAGAAAAGTTTGATAATGTCAATACCAAACTTACCAATCAACAATTATCGAACCAAAAAAAATTTGCCTTCTTATCACCAGTCATGTATTTAGTAATGAACTCCTTAACACTTGTGATTTACTTTATTGGGGCTTATTTAATAAAAGAAGCACTCATGGTAGACAAAATAAGCTTATTTGGAGATATGGTTGTATTTTCATCGTATGCCATGCAAGTAATTATGTCCTTCTTAATGTTAGCCATGATTTTTATGATGCTTCCGCGTGCCCAAGTATCCGCCAGTCGAATCAATGAAGTATTAGAAACAAAAAGAAGTGTAGAAGAAGGAAGTTTTTCAGGAGAAACAAACATAGCAGGGTCCGTAGAATTTAAAAATGTATCATTCAAATATCCTGATGCAGAAGAATATTTACTAAAAAACATTTCATTTAAAGTAGAAAAAGGACAAACAATTGCATTTATAGGTTCAACAGGAAGTGGAAAATCAACACTCATCAACTTAGTTCCTAGGTTTTATGATGCTACAGAAGGAGAAGTATTAGTAGATGGAATCAATGTTCGTGAGTATACAGAAGAAAGTCTTTACAACAAATTAGGGTATGTTCCTCAAAAAGCAGTCATCTTTAGTGGAAGTGTATTAAAAAATGTAGCCTATGGAGAAAGTAAAAATGAAAAAACAGAACAAGAAATAAAAGAAGCCATTCGAGTTGCACAAGGGGAAGAATTTGTTTTAAAAATGGATGAAACATACGAAACAGAACTAGCAAGTGGAGGAACCAATATTTCAGGAGGTCAAAAACAAAGATTAGCAATAGCTAGAGCCATCGCTAGAAATCCGGAAATTTATATTTTTGATGATTCCTTCTCAGCATTGGATTACAAAACCGATTCTATTTTAAGACGGGAACTAAAAAAATATACGAAAGATGCAACAAGTTTAATCGTAGCCCAAAGAATTGGAACCATTATGAATGCCGACAAGATAGTGGTTTTAGACAACGGAGAATGTGTTGGAATGGGTACACACAAAGAATTATTAGCATCTTGCGAAGTGTATAAACAAATTGCCCTGTCACAACTATCAAAGGAGGAGTTAGAAAATGCCTAGTAAAAATAGAGGAAAACGTGGACCTGGACCTGCCCCAATAGAAAAAGCTCGTGACTTCAAAGGTGCAATAACAAGACTCTTAAAAGAACTAAAAAAATTTCGCGTTTTAATTATTATTGCTTTGGTTTTAGCAATTTCTGGTTCTGTACTTGCTATCTTTACTCCCAATATTTTATCTGATTTAACTGATAAAATTGCAGAAGGTTTAGTACCCAATACCAAAAACTTACAAACCATCACAGAAAACATAAAAAAAGAAGTAAATGAAGAAAAAATAGCATCAACCTTACCAGAAATATTGGCCCTTGATTTAAGCGAAAAAAATACAGGGATCATTTTGGCTACTTCTTCCATTCCAAAAGAAGAAATGGAAAAATTTATACTATTTTTAGAAGAAGTAAAAAAAGCACCTGAAAAAACAATAGAATTACTCTCTACATTACCAGAAAATCTATTAATTCGTTTACTTCCAACAACGACCTATCATGGAAAAGAAATTCCAACCACTGATAAAATTGCTTTACTAAAAAATAATTCTTTCCCTCTAAGTATAGCCAGTGTACTACTAAATGATTTTGAAATCGATGGAATAACAATTACTATAGAAGACCAAATACAATTATTAGAACGTATGCAAGACTTAAATGAAAATACAGACGTAGCAGTTCTTTATCAAAAACTAGACGAAGCACCACAAAACATTGGGAAAGTAGTAAAACCAAACATGGAGCTGGAAACCATCAAGAAGATAGCTTTTATAATAGTTACAATATTAATTTGTAGTGCGTTATTTACCTTCATCGAATCTCTATCGATGACGATTGTATCCAACAACTTTGCCAAAAATCTACGAACAAGAATCTCAAAAAAAATCAATACATTGCCTTTATCGTATTTTGATAAAAATCAAACAGGAGATATTTTATCAAGAGTCACCAATGATATTGATACAGTAGCACAATCCATGAACCAATCCTTATCCACACTTGTAAGTGCTTTTACGTTATTTATCGGAACCATTCTTATGATGTTTCTAACCAATGGTTATATGGCAATTACAGCCATACTTTCCAGTTTACTAGGATTTATTTTCATGTTTGGAGTACTTGGAAAATCACAAAAATACTTTAGTGAAAAGCAAGAAGAATTAGGGGCCTTGAATGGACATATTGAAGAAATATATTCTGGCTTAAACGTTGTAAAAACATACAATGGAAAAAAACAAGCGGATGAAAAGTTCAATCAATTGAATCAAAAAATGTATACAGCCAATTGGAAGAGTGGATTTCTCTCAGGATTAATGATGCCCATGATGCAATTTATCGGAAACTTTGGTTATGTTGCAGTATGTATCGTTGGAGCATTACTAACAATGAATGGACAGATTAGTTTTGGAGTCATCGTAGCATTTATTTCTTATGTTCGTCTATTTACCTCGCCATTATCACAAATGGCCCAAGCAATGACTTCGCTTCAATCAACAGCAGCTGCAAGTGAAAGAGTATTTGAAATTTTAGACGAAAAAGAAATGTTAAGTGAAAAAAAGATTACAAAAAGATTAGAAAAAGAAAAAGTAAAAGGGAATATTGAATTTGAAAATGTAGTTTTTAAATACGAAGGAAACGAAAATCCAACAATCAAAAACTTCACAGCCAAGGCAACAAGTGGTCAAAAAATTGCCATTGTTGGTCCAACAGGAGCAGGGAAGACGACTATGGTAAACTTACTCATGAAATTCTATGATATCGATTCTGGTACAATTAAAATTGATGGTGTATGTACGAGTGAATTAACACGAGAAAATATTCACGAATTATTTACTATGGTTTTACAAGACACATGGCTATTTAATGGTACTATAAAAGAAAATATTATTTATAATCGCAAAAACGTAAGTGAAGAAAGAGTAAAAGAAGTTTGTAAAACGGTTGGTTTGGACCATTTTATTAAAACTTTACCAAATGGTTACGATTCTGAAATTACTGATAACGATTCTGTTTCTGCTGGACAAAGACAACTTTTAACTATTGCAAGAGGTATGATAGAAGACGCACCTTTCTTAATTCTTGATGAAGCAACAAGTAATGTAGATACACGAACAGAAGAATTGGTGCAAAATGCCATGGACAAATTAATGGAAGGTAGGACTTCATTCATTATTGCCCATCGATTATCAACCATTAAAAATGCTGACTTGATACTAGTCATGAAAGATGGAAATATTATTGAAACAGGAAATCATGAAGAATTAATGAAACAAAAAGGTTTTTATGCCGATTTATACAATTCTCAATTTGAACTCTAAAAAAAGATTCAAAAAAGAAATTCAAACTATTGAGTGACATATTCAATAGTTTTTTTAATTTCTATTTTAAAAGATTAAAAAGCATTTTAAAATAAAAAAGACTTTTGACAAGTCTCCTATATAAAGTTCGAATAGTTCGAATAGATTTCCTAATGGTGCCGATTGACAGAATTGAACTGTCCTCTGATGCTTACCATGCATCTGTACTGCCACTGTACTAAATCGGCTTAAAAAAATCATATCATTTCACAATACAAAAAGCAAGAATTTAATAATGAATAACAAATGCTGTGAATAAGATTATATATAAAAGGAGGATTAGACTCATGAACAATTTTCCTCCTAACATTCATCCGACAACTTACAATTTAATAGCGGTAGCCATAGGACTAGTTTTAGTTGGAGATTTAGATGCAAATGAACAAAATTCCTTAGGAAATTGGTTTGAATTACTTGGGCAATATCTAGAAACAAATGCAGCTCAGCAACAATTAATTGAATCACGAATTGAAAACAACAATATTAATATCAACAGCAAAAAAAACAAAAGTGGGGGAGGTCCATTTACGACGAATAACAATGCAAGCAATCAAAACCAAAGAAGAGAAGTGGACTTTTTATTAGATGCTATTGATAAAATTTATGAAGAGTTAAATAATATCAAAGAACAAATGAACAACACCCCATAAAAAATCAAGTGCAAAAAACACTTGATTTAAAAATTAGTCTAACAATTTAACACTAAGAGCGGCATTATTGACAGAACCAGTAGCAGCTTCATTAGGAGTAATGACGAAATCAATTACATCTCCTGCTGCTAGAGTACGAATAACACTACCACTATAGATTCTGTTTTCTCCATCTGAGAAAGTATTAGTAATCATTGCTGAATCAATTGGTACACCATTTTCTCTAACATTTAAGGAAATTGTAGCAGAATTGGTAGAAGTTACATTGGCTGTATAGTTGATTTCATAATCTCCAGCTTCACTAATAGTAACACTATTAATTGTCGCATAATCTACATTACTAACAGGCATAGTAGATGGAAGAGCAATAGAAGTTGGAACTCCAGCAACTAAAGAGATAGGTTGTGTTGTAGCATTGTATTTCCCTCCATAAGCCGCAAGTCCAGTACCACTTTCACCAGCAGGCCCTGTAGCTCCAGTCGGTCCAGTTGCCCCTTGAACACCTTGTACTCCTTGAGGACCTTGAATACCTTGTGGACCAGTTGCTCCTGTTGTACCAGGTAACCCTTGGATTCCCTGAATACCTTGAGGTCCCGTAGGTCCGGTTGCACCAGTAGGTCCCGTAGGCCCAGTCACACCAGGTAACCCTTGAACACCTTGAGGCCCTTGTGGTCCTGTAGGTCCAGTAGCACCAATAGGTCCAGTAGGCCCAGTCACACCAGGTAAACCTTGAATACCTTGAGGCCCTTGTGGTCCCGTAGGTCCGGTTGCACCTGTAGCTCCAATAGGACCAGTCACACCAGGTAACCCTTGAACCCCTTGAGGTCCTTGAGGTCCCGTAGGTCCGGTTGCACCCGT
>CANSRH010000023.1 GCA_947649365.1 uncultured Mycoplasmatota bacterium
CTGAACAATACCACCTAACCCACCACCCCTCCCTCCCCCCCCACGCCCCCCGCGACACAATACCAACAACTTAAGGGGGAATTCATAATGGATATAGCAGTAGAAAAATTTCTTTCATTTTTAAAAATATATATGGAAGAGCAAGTTTTAAAAAAGAATAGAGCAATTCTTCCAATAGATGTAAATAATTGGTATGATGCTTCCAAAAAAGTAAATGAAATATATGAGATTAAAGAAATAACACCTTATTGTAGGCAATATAATATTGCTCATTTTTTAGAAGAAATATTTAAAACTTCGTCAAAAGATTGGGAAGAGTCTGGAAAAGTATTTGTAGACTTTGATTTATTATCTGATATTCTTCTAAAAAGTAATTTAAATAGAAAAGAAAGATTAGAAATAATACTTAATATCATAATAAAAAATAGGGAATCCTTAGAAAATAGCGATGCTATTCTTGATTATAAAGATGTAAAAGATTTAAAAATAGAAGGTATGACTGAGCAAGAATTTAAAGATTATTGGAAAAATGATTTCAGAGAGGCAAGTAAAAGAAAAGAAGAAGAACTAACAGAACCAGAAAAAATATTTTATAAAAAATTAGATGAAAAATTGGTACATTTTACAACGAAAAACCCTAATATAATTGCTCAAAAAGTGGTTATAAAACATATTTTAACCAAAAAAGAAAGTTTTAATTGGACAGATATCAATATAACAATGAAAGCATTCAATATATTAAAATTGGATCCGTCATTAACAGATGAATTAAAACAAGTTTTATTAAAAGAATTAAAAAAGAGAAAAACTAAAACAATTAATAAAGTATCTGAAAAGAAAAAAGAAAATGTGGAAATTCCTTCTTTTTCCAAAAAAGAATACAAGTTAATTTTTAGAGAAATCATGGAAATGTATGACATACAAGACCATAAAATCATAAGAGCATTAACAAAAGACGAAATAATTTATTTAGTAAGTTTGATGTTAAAAATAAATATTCCAGAAATTGAAATAAGAAAGAGTATTCAAAATATTAATTGGCATGGGATAGAAGCTTACAATAACCCAGTAACAGAGTTTAATTATAATTACGAAAAAATAGAACGAAATAGCGCCATTGTAGAAGTAGAAATAGCAATAAGAAATATAAAAGAGTACATTCAAGCAATGATTATGCCAGAAGATGATACAGAATATAGTTTTTGGAAAAATCAAATAGAAGAAGAGCTGAAAAAAATAAGAAATATTTTAAATCAAGATGATACTTATGAACTAGAAGAAGGTAGAAAACTAAATAGGATGAGAGCAGAAAAATGAAAAAGGTTATAGAAAAATTTGTTTTAGATTTAGAAGAGAAATGCAGACTTTTAGAAAAAAATAGAAATACCAATAAAAAACTCTATATAGAAACTATAGAAGTTATTAAAACTGCTATTGATTTTTTAGTAATAGATAAACAGGAATTATTAGAAAAAGCACAAATGTATACAGATTTTGAGTGCTTCTGTATGTTACTAAAAAGCAGTACATTATCAAAAAAAGAACAAATGGATGTAATTTTATATGTAATAGAAAAAAATACATTTTTACTTGAACACTATCCAAATTTGGAATCGAATATATTAGATATAAATACGCTAAAGAAAATATATGCTCCAAAAATGAATAATAAACAAATTTGGAATGTCCTAAAGCGATTTAATGTACAAGAAATAAATGAGAAGCCAGAAGATAAATTGTCATCAGAAGAATTAGCACTCAAACAAGCAATAGCAAAAGCTATTGAAGAAAATGAAAAAAAACATAAACTTTTCGTTGTTAGTCATCATCAGATTAGAAATCATTATTTGAGTAAAAAAGAAAACTATACAGAGCAAGATTTAAAATTCATAAAAGTGGCTTTTAAATATTTGAATTTAGATGTAGACATACAAGGATACATATTAAGAATTTTGGAAAAAAAGTTGCAAAAAAGAATAAACAAATATAGGAGTAATGAAGCAAAAATGGAAGAACAAAAAACAATAAAAAAATTTACAGAGTATTTAGAAAAAAAGATACAAGAATTTAATAAAGCCCTAGACGAAGAAGTCCACAAATTGACAATAGAATATTTAAAAATTGGCAAGAAAAATTTAAACGAGGAGGATATTGCCGAAATTTTAGGAGAAGTTATAAGTCAATATTATTGTACAGATAAATATGGCTTCAGTGATAATAAAAATACAAAGTATTACTTAAATCTTTTAATAGGGAAAGAAAGAGAAGAAAAACATATTTTTGGAGATTACACTTTTTTATGTGAAAATATGAGAAATGTTGGCTTAAGATTATCGGAAAAAATGATAATAGTAAATCAAATATTAAAAGAAGAACTTTCGAAGATAAAAAAATCAGATTTGATTATAAAATATGAAGGTATGACAGATTTACATCCAGATGTTCCTACCAAATTATTTAAAGATTTTATCTATCAAGGTGGTTTGCTGCGATTATTTGAAAAATCTGAAAAAGAATTTAGTAATACAGAAAAAATCGTTTTTGACTTTCTTAAAGAAAATGGTAAAATTTCAGAAGAAGATTTTGAAATTATTTTGAAATTAAAAAAACAACTAATAAATGGAGAAAAATTAGACCCAGAAAATAGTGTTCAAGCTTATCAAATTTTAGGAATACCTTCAAATTTATGCAAAGGGTTTGGAAATCTCTTGAAAAAAGCCCAGTCAAAAGAAAATATAGTGGAAGAGAGAAATAAAGAGAAAAAAATAAAAGAAAACAACTATTTAACAGTCGATTCTTCTACAAAAGAATATAAGTTAATTTTTAGAGAAATCATGGAAATGTATGACATACAAGACCATAAAATCATAAGAGCATTAACAAAAGACGAAATAATTTATTTAGTAAGTTTGATGTTAAAAATAAATATTCCAGAAATTGAAATAAGAAAGAGTATTCAAAATATTAATTGGCATGGGATAGAAGCTTACAATAACCCAGTAACAGAGTTTAATTATAATTACGAAAAAATAGAACGAAATAGCGCCATTGTAGAAGTAGAAATAGCAATAAGAAATATAAAAGAGTACATTCAAGCAATGATTATGCCAGAAGATGATACAGAATATAGTTTTTGGAAAAATCAAATAGAAGAAGAGCTGAAAAAAATAAGAAATATTTTAAATCAAGATGATACTTATGAACTAGAAGAAGGTAGAAAACTAAATAGAATAAATAAGGGCAATGAATAAAGTCCTTTTTTATTTTTGAAAAATTTTCGCTAAATTAGCACTCATATATTGACAAGTGCTAAGCATACTATTATAATGGTACTAGCATTAAAAAGAAAAGAGTGCTAAAAAAGAGGTGAGGTAATGGACGAACGACAACAAAAACTATTAAAAGCGATTATAGAGTCGTACATTAAAACCGTAAAACCAATAGGTTCAAAATCGTTATGCAAGAAATTCAAATGTTCTAGCGCTACGATAAGGAATGAAATGGCAGTATTAGAAAATTTAGGGTTCATTGAAAAAAATCACATTTCCTCAGGAAGAATTCCCAGTGAAGCGGGATACAAATATTATGTAGAGCATTTAATGAAACCAAAAGAACTTACCGGAGAAGATGTATTAAAACTGCAAACAATTTTCAAAAATAATGAATTAGCATTAAGTGATTCCATCAACAAAACAGTGGAAATTATTAGTGAACTTACGAATTATACAAGTATTATTTTAGGAAAAAGTTCGAGTGAAAATACATTAAGCCAAGTAAATATTATTCCTATTACTGATAATAAAATTGTTGCACTTGTTTGTACAGACAAAGGAATTGTAGAAAACAAACAATACCTTTTAAAAAATGAAGCAGAAATAAAAGAAATTGTAAAAACAAGTGAAATAATTAATAGAATGCTTGTAGGAACTCCTATTAATGAAGTAGCAGAACGATTAGAATTTGAAATCAAACCTATCATAAGTAGACAAATAAAGCAGTATGAAACAGTATACAATATCTTTGCCGATGCATTTAATGAATTTTTGCACAAACAAGAGAATGTCTATTTTGGTGGAAAGACAAAAATATTCAATGAACCAGAATACAATGATGCATTGGAAATCAAAAGGTTGGCGAGCAAATTTGAAGACCAAAACTTCATTAAACGAATAGAAGAAGAGGATGATGCATCAGGAGACATTAAAATTTATATTGGAGAAGAAAATGATTTTGACCCCAATGTCACCATTATTAAAAGCAAATACAAAAGAAATGGTGAAGAAGGAACGATTGCCATCGTGGGTCCAAAACGAATGGAATACGACCGGGTGGTAGGACTCTTAGAATATTTGCAAAAAGAGTTAAATGAGGAGGAAGAATAAATGGAAGAAATAGTAGAAGAAAATCTACAAGAAGAAACAACAAAAGAACAAGAAGCAGAAACAAAAAAAGAAAAAAATAAAAAGCCGAAAAACAATAAAGAGATAGAAGCATTAAAAGAAGAAAATGCTCGCTTGCAAGAAAAAATTCTTCGCATTAGTGCTGAATCACAAAATATGCAACGAAGATACACAGAAGAAATTGCAAGAATAAGAAAATACGAAGGCGAAGCGTTTGCTAAAGAAATTCTACCTATTGTAGATAATTTTGAAAGAGCAATTAAGCTAGACGACAACGATTTAACCGATGAACTCTCAAAATTCTTAAGTGGTTTTAAAATGATATACACCAATTTCATAACTATCTTAAATAGCAAAGAAATTAAAGAAATTGATTGTAAAGACAAAGAATTTGATTCCAATTTCATGGAAGCGGTTCTCACAGAAAAAATAGAAGGAATTGAAAAAAATCAAGTGATTGAAGTCCTACAAAAAGGATATATGTATAAAGATAAACTACTAAGACCTGCCATGGTCAAAGTAAGCGAATAAAGGAAAGGTGAGAAAATATGGCAAAAATTATAGGAATTGATTTAGGAACAACAAATTCATGTGTTTCCTATTTAGAAGGAGGAAGTCCTGTTGTAATCGCAAATGCAGAAGGCAACAGAACAACTCCAAGTGTAGTTGCGTTCAAAGATAATGGAGAAGAACTAGTAGGAGAAAATGCAAAACGTCAAGCAGTAACCAACAAAAATACAATTTCATCCATCAAAAGAAAAATGGGTACAGCAGAAAAAGTAGAAGTAAATGGTAAAAAATACACTCCACAAGAAATCAGTGCAAAAATCCTTGGCAAATTAAAAGCCGATGCAGAAAGTTTCTTAGGAGAAAAAGTAACCAAAGCAGTCATTACTGTTCCTGCCTACTTTAATGATGCAGAACGTCAAGCTACCAAAGATGCAGGTAAAATTGCAGGATTGGAAGTAGAACGTATTGTAAACGAACCAACCGCAGCAGCACTTGCTTATGGGCTAGATAAACAAGACAAATTGCAAACCATTTTGGTATACGACTTAGGTGGAGGAACATTCGATGTATCCATTTTGGAATTAGGAGATGGAATATTTGAAGTAAAAGCAACCAGTGGTAACAATCGTCTAGGTGGAGACGACTTCGACAATCGTATTATTGATTACTTAGTAAGTGAATTCAAAAAAGAAACAGGTATCGATTTATCAAAAGATACAATGGCAATGCAAAGATTAAAAGATGCAGCAGAAAAAGCCAAAAAAGACTTATCTGGAATGGCTAGTACACAAATCAACTTACCATTCATTTCTCAAAAAGAAGATGGGCCAGTTCATTTGGATATTAACTTAACAAAAGCTAAATTCGAAGACTTATGTCGCGATTTATTTGACTCTACCTTAGAGCCAGTTCGTAAAGCATTGAGTGATGCGAAATTGGATAAAAATAAAATTGATCAAGTTATATTAGTAGGAGGATCTACACGTATTCCATACATTCAAGACTTAGTAGAAAAAGAACTTGGAAAAGCTCCAAACAAAGGAGTCAATCCAGACGAAGTTGTTGCTATGGGTGCAGCCATTCAAGGAGGAGTATTAACAGGAGAAGTAGAAGATTTAGTACTTCTAGATGTCACTCCATTATCTCTTGGAATCGAAACTCTAGGTGGAGTAAAGACTACATTAATTCCAAGAAATACAACCATTCCAACCTCTAAATCACAAGTATTCTCAACCGCAGCAGACAATCAACCAGCTGTTGATATACATGTATTACAAGGGGAACGACAAATGGCCGCTGATAACAAAACCCTTGGAAACTTCCAATTAACAGACATTCCACCAGCACCTAGAGGAATTCCTCAAATTGAAGTGAAATTTGATATTGATGCCAATGGTATTGTAAATGTTACAGCAAAAGATTTAGGAACCAACAAAGAACAAAAAATTACCATTCAATCTTCAACAGGACTAAGTGATGCAGATATAGAACGTATGGTAAAAGAAGCAGAAGAAAACAAAGAAGCCGACGAAAAGCGAAAAGAAGAAGTAGAAGCAAGAAACAATGCAGATTCTCTAATTTTCCAAACTGAAAAAGCAATCAAAGACCTTGGTGACAAAGTAGAGGAAAATGACAAAAAAGAAGCAGAAAGTAAAATCAGTGACTTAAAAGAAGCACTAGAAAAAAACGATACAGAAGACATCAAAAAGAAAACCGAAAATTTACAAGAAATTGCAATGAAACTAGCAACAAAAGTCTATGAACAAACTGCTCAAAATAACCAAGCAAATACAGAAGCAACAAATGACACGACATCAGACAAAAAAGACAATGTAGAAGAAGCAAACTACGAAGAAAAATAAAAAAACAAGGGAGAGCAAAACTCTCTCTTTACTTAGTTAGGGAGAACTATGAAAAAATATAAAAATAGACAAGAAGTTCCAGAAAAATACAAAGTAGATTTATCAACTATTTTTGCAAGTGATAAAGAATGGCAAAAAAGTTTGGAAGAAAATCAACAAGAATTAAAAAAGTTTTTCGATTATAAAAAAGAAATAGAAAATCCTAAAATACTCAAAAAATATCTAGATGAAAACATGATTATTTTTTCCAATTTGATGGAATTGTATATTTATGCTTATATTTTGCATGATGTTGATTTAAAAGAAGAAAAATACATTGTAATGAAAAATAAAATAGAAAGTTTATTTTCTGAATATGAAAATAGTACGTCTTTTTTTAAACCCTATATTATTCGTCTAACACAAGAAGAATACAATTCCTTATTTTTAGAAAATAAAGAATTAGAAGTTTATAGAAAATATTTAGATGAAATATATGAAGAAAAAGATCATGTTCTAAAAGAAAATGAAGAAAAAATAATAAACACCTTATCAGAAACATTTTTAAGCTATCAAAATATTATGTCTTCTCTAATTGACCAAGAACATGATTACGGAAAAATCAAATTAGAAAATGGGAATAGTATTTTAATTGCTAGCAATAATATATCTTATTTAAAGAAAAATCCATCCATTAAAATAAGAAAAAAAGCTGTCAAGCAATTTATGAAAAAAATAGAACAATACCAAAATACAGAAAGTGCTCTTTTAAATAATCACATTAAAAACAATTGCAACATTGCTTTACTAAAAAATTATCAAAGTCCTTGGCAGCAAAAATTAAAAGAAATTCATATAAAAGACCAAGTATTTGAAAATTTAAAAAATGCTGCAAAAGAAGAAAAAAAAGCCTGGCAAGATTATTATAAATTGATACAAGAAGTTTTAAATATAAGAAAATTACATTGCTATGATATACTTTTAGACTGGAACAAGAATGGTAAAGAATATACAATTGAAGAAGCAGAATCGATAGTTTTAGAGGCCTTAAAACTTTTAGGAGAGAATTATAACAAAAAATTAGAAAAAATTTTTAAACATCATTGTATTGATTATTGTCAATATCCTGGGAAATTCAATGGCGGGTATAATTTCGAATTAAGAAGACAAGAATCCAAAATTGTCATGAATTTTCAAGGAGATTTTAGTGATATTTTAACGATTGCTCATGAGGCGGGACATCATGTACAACAACAATATATAAATGAAAATAATCCTTTACAATATCGTAATACCTCTACTTTTGTTGCAGAAGTAGCCTCTTTAACTAATGAATTTTTGGTAAACAGTTTTATAATAAAAAATGGAAAGAATAAAGTTGAAAAATTAATAGGAATTGAGTATACGCTCAAAACATTTCAAAATAATTTTTTTGGTGCAGTACGAGAAGCGGAAATGGAACAAAAAATGTATAAATATGTACTCGAAGGGAATACAATCACAGCGAATTTCTTGAATGATTTAACGATTTCATCAATGACTGAATATTTGGATGATTGTTTAATAGATATAGAGAATAATAAATTAAGTTGGGTAACTAGAAGTCATTATTTTATGGATTTTTATTTATATAGTTATGCATTGTGCGTAGTAGTTGCTGCTCTTTTGGCTAATAGAATCTTAAAAAAAGAAAAAGGAATTTTAGAAGATTATGAAGCCTTTTTAAAGTGTGGCTTTGATAAAACTCCAAAAGAAGCATATGAAAAACTTGGTATAAATATAGAAGATAAAAATGTAATAATAGAAGGAATAAATTTTTTCAAAGAACAAATAGAATTATATAAAAAAATTAATAATTCAAGAGAGGAGTAAAACAAATGAATAAAAAAGATTACTACGAGGTCTTAGGAGTTTCTAAAACCGCAAGTGAAGAAGAAATCAAAAGAGCGTTTCGTAAACTCGCCAAACAATACCATCCTGATGTAAATAAAGAAGAAGGAGCAGAAGAAAAATTCAAAGAAATTGGGGAAGCCTATGCAGTTCTTTCAGATCCAGAAAAACGCCGTCAATATGACCAGTTTGGACATGCTGCTTTTGAAGGCGGAGCAGGAGGATTCGGAGGATTTAATGCAGAAGATATGGATTTAGGAAGTATCTTTGAAGATTTATTTGGCTCTGGATTTGGATTTAACTTTGGTGGAGGTTCTAGACGTGGTAATAGCACTCGAGCAACTAAAGGAAGAGATCGTCTAGTCAAGATGAGTTTAACCTTTGAAGAAGCCGTTTTTGGTTGCAAAAAAACTATCGAATTAGAATTAAATGAAACATGTGAAACTTGTAACGGAAAAGGTGGATTCAACGAAAAAACTTGTTCGAAATGTTATGGACGAGGTTCAATCATAGTAGAACAAAAATCTATGTTTGGTATTTTCCAAACGCAAACGACATGTAACGAATGTGGAGGTTCAGGACACACTTTTGAAAAATCTTGTAACGAATGCCATGGTTCGGGACATATTCGAAAAAATAAAGAACTTGTGGTAACCATTCCAGAAGGAGTAGATAATGGCTATCAACTTCGTATTAGTGGAAAGGGAGAAGCAGGAACAAATGGTGGACCGAATGGAGACATTTATATTGAATTCCAAGTAAAAAAACATGAATTTTTTGAACGAGAAGACGAAGACATTTATTTGGAAGTTCCCCTTACCATTGCAGAAGCGGCTCTAGGTTGTAAAAAAGAAATCCCAACATTAGAAAACAATGTAATTTTAGAAGTAAAAGCAGGAGCAAACACAGGAGACAAATTAAAATTAAAAGGAAAAGGAATAAAAGTACCCAACTCGCTTCGCAAAGGTGACTTATTTGTCATATTAAATGTAGTCACTCCCACAAAACTAGATAGAAAACAAAAAAAATTAATAGAAGAACTCGCAAATACCGATTTAGAAAACGATTCAATATTTAAAAATTTTAAAAAGTACTTAAAAAAATAAAGTACTTTTTCTATTGAAAGCAAATATTTATAAAAGTATTGTATAAAAAAAGAAAATCTTTTATAATAATGATTATAATAGATGGAGGAAAGAAAATGAAAAAAGCAAAACAAATCCTCCCAACTTCAGGAACTGTCCTGGGGGGGGGGTACATTAAACAATAAAAAGAAAGACCCAAGGAGTCCTGAAAAGAAACTAATCATTTTAGTACTAACAATCTGTATGTTAACCATAGTCATTGCAGTATCGTATGCATATATTGCCTACTATACAAGACAAAAAGAAGTAAACGTACTTGGAACAGATTGTATTCAAATCGAATACAAAGAAAAAACGAATGCCATTCACTTAAACCATGCATATCCAATAAGTGATCAAGAGGGAAAGAACACAAATCCTTATCTCTTTGAAATCACCAATGTATGTAGTGTAGGAGTACATTACAATGTGAATATAGAGGTTATAACCAAACAAGGAGTAGACAAACAAGAGATACCAAATATACTAGAAAGTAAAAATGTAGCAACCCAACTAGATGATTTAGAAATCAAGAGATTAACAGGAGAAATCGCAACAACCCCCACTTATAATGAAGATGACTATGAAGCCACCGAAAGTTATACAATCTATAAAGGCTTATTAAAACCAGGAGAAACAAAATCTCATGAACTAAGACTCTGGTTACATGAAAGCAGTGGAAATGAAACCCAAAACAAAAACTTTTATAGTAAAGTAGTCATAGAAGGAATCCAAAACGAACTAGCCAGTGTAAACTTCAGTGAATATATCATGAATAAAAATGAAGTAGAAAAAATCACACATGAAGAAACAGAACAAACCCCAAGCTTAACAGACTATCGTTACACAGGATCCAATCCAAACAACTATGTGTATTTTGGCTGTAGTGACAATTGTACCGAAGACAATTTATACAGAATCATTGGAGTATTACCGACGCAATCCTCAGATACATCTTCTTACAAAAATAGGGTGAAGTTAATCAAAGCAAACTATTATATAGAAGAAGAAAGTGGATTACTAAAAGACACCAATGCAACCTATCCCGCAGGTGGAGGAAGTGGAAAAGGATACCAATGGAATAGTAGTACAAACAATCAGTGGCAAACAAGTACATTACAAAGTGAGGTATTAAATGGAGTCTATTGGAACTCCTTAAGAGAATATCAAGGGTATATAGAGCAAGCCAAATGGTACTTAGGAGCTCCAACGTATAGTAGTTATACTACTTATACCCCAGATGAGTTTTATAACATAGAAAGAAGTAATAACAAAGGATATAGTGGGGGAGAAACAAATTTCATTGGAAATATAGGCTTAATGTATCCAAGTGATTATGGATATTCTATTGGAAAAGAAAGCCAAGAATTAAGTATTTATGAAAGCCAAACTAATTATATAGAGAATGCATGGTTATATCAGCTAGAAAATAAGTATTATGAATGGACGATGACTCCTGAAAGTAGCACTAGTAATGTCTATGCGTGGGATCTACGTCCTGATGGTTATGTGCACCGTAGCTATGTGTTTCATTCGAACAATATGTGGGGAGTTCGCCCAACCTTTTATCTAAAAGAAGAAGTAATCTATGTGGGAGGAACAGGAACAAGTAGTGATCCCTATAGAATAGGAACTCATGAAAAGAAATTCAGTGACTATATAATAAATGAAAGAAATAATGATTCAAGTATAGTTCAAGTTGTGCATGAAGAAACAGAACAAACAGGATTAAATGCAAGCATTGATTATCGATATACAGGAGCGAGGCCCAACAATTATGTCTGCTTTGGAAGTGAAGCAACACCATGTCCAAGTGATAACTTATATCGAGTAATTGGAGTCATCCCAACTCAAAGTAGTGAAGATGGTCCTTATGAAAATCGAGTAAAATTAATTAAAGTAAACTATTATACAGAAAATACAAGTGGACTGTTAACTAAAACCTATGGTATAGATAAATATGGTTACAATTGGAATGCAAACGCAGCAAATAAATGGGAAGAGAGTACGCTACAAAGTCGCGTGTTAAATGGAGTGTATTGGGACTCTTTAGGAAAATACCAAAGTTACGTTGAGCAAGCCAAATGGTATCTAGGAGCACCAGATTATATCTATAATGAAACCTATACACCAGAACAATATTATGCAAGTGAACGTAGTAAAACACAAGGACGTAGTAAAGGAGCAATATCTTATATAAATTATATTGGGTTGATGTATCCTAGCGATTATACTTATTCAAACGAAACAAAATTTTGGGAAAATAAAGTGAGTAGTAATACTTTTGATATATATAAAAATAATGCATGGTTATTCCAATTTGAAAAGATAATCTACGCTCAACGAGAATGGACAATTAGTCCCGAAGCATCTTATCATTTTGATAATAATCTATTAACTGCATATCTTATTTATGAAGACGGAAGATTATCTTATCATTATGGTGTAAATCATGAAAATTCTGCTTATGGAGTCCGTCCAACCTTTTATTTGAAAACAGATGTACAATACCAAAGTGGAGACGGAAGTATAGAAAATCCTTATCGAATTGGTTTATGACAGATATAAAAATAATAAGAAAGAGTAAGGGATTAACACAAAAAGAACTTGCAGACTTATTAGGAATGAAACAGCAACAATACCAAAGATATGAAAGTGGAAAAAATGAAATCTCTCTTAAACTATTTATAAAAATTTTAGATGTCTGTCATATGAAAATAAAAATCATTAAAAAATAAAAAAGTGTAAAGGAATGAATTTTACATTTTTTTCTTTACATAATTTAGAAAAGCGAATTTGACAATGCATAAAGCCATTGCTATACTTAATATATATATAATAAGAGGTTGGTCATATGAGATGGAAATACAAAGCAAGTTTAACAATAATTGGTCTAAGTCTTATCTTTTGTTTATTATTACTTGTATCTTATTATAAGTACTTAAAAGAACAAGAAAACACAGCCATAGTCATTGTAGACAATGGTTTATCCATAAATTATATGCAAGGAAATCAAGTGAAAATTGCTAGCAACCAATCCAAAACCTACACCTTTTCGGTGACCAACAATTCAGAATCTTCCATTCGATATTTTATTTATTTAGACAATGTAAATACAACCAAAGAAAACATTACATACGATTTAAAAGAAAACAAAGGCAAACTAAGAATTGTCGAAAATGATTTACAAGCAAACGATGCCTATTTAGCTAATTTAATTGAAATTGAAGCAAAAGAAACGCATTCCTATACCCTTACACTACACGAAAAAGAAAAAGGGAATATGAGTGGATTGATCAAAGTAGGAATCGAAGGAACAACAGAAGAATACTTTGCATCCACCATCATGAACGATAATCAAATAAAAAAGGAATCCTTAACCAAAATAGGAGAAGAACCTGCAACAGAAAACGAAGGATTAATCGAAACCAACGATGACCATGGACTTGCTTATTATTTCCGAGGAAATGTAACCAATAATTATGTAACCTTTGCAGGACTCACATGGCGAATTGTAAAAATCAATGGAGATGGAAGCATCAAATTGGTATTAAACAATTATACAGACATAACAGCAAATTATTATGAAGAAAACAGCGAATTAAAAATAGAAGACAAATTGAATTTTACCAAAACCAATATCAACCAAAAATTAGCAGAATGGTACAAAGCAAGACTTAGTGACTATGACAAATACTTAGTAAGTGGCAAATTCTGTATAGAAAACAGAGAAAGTACAAACGAAAACAGCATCAAGTACTACCTTGCTGGCCCAAGATTAAAAACGGAATACAAAGCACAATACATTTGTGAATCAACAAGTTCAAACGAACGAATAGGATTACTAACTGCAGATGAAGTTGCTTTCGCTGGTGGAAGTGTAAATGGAGACAACACAAATTATTTTCTTTATACTCCAGAAAAAGAAACAGCTTTTTGGACGATTACTCCTTATAGCAGTGATGAAACTAATGTTGCCTATTTTGAAGTGGGTACAAATGGTAAACTACAAAGTGATGCTTTAGGAAGTTATTATAGAGGACTAAAACCAGTCATCAATCTGCTAAAAAAAACATATGTAACAGGAAAAGGAACAGAACAAGATCCTTATATCATAAAAGAATGATTTACATGCTATTTGTAAATCATTTTGTTTTGTTTACACCAAGAGAAGAGATGTGGTAAAATAAATGTAAGGAAGTGATTCTATGAAACAACTTTTAAAAGACATTTTTAATTTTGTCACAAGCTTAAGTCAAATGGACGTATTACTCTATTTTGCAGTACTCATATTGATTATTTTAGTAGTTTCCTTAATTTACATAATCAAAACAGGCGACGAAGAAGAGCCACTAGAAACAAAAGAAAATGGTACAACACTTTATAATAGCGACGATGTTGATTTAAAAGAAATCATTACAAACATTGAAGAATCAAAGCCACCAGTTGTAGAATACACCGACTATGAAAAAGAGCAAGAAGAAAAAGCAATCATCAGTTACGACGAACTGATTGAAAGGAGTAAAATGGGAACAATCAAATACGATACAGAAGAAACAAATCAAGAAATTGCCATCAAAAAAATAAACTTAGACAAACTTGCCAAAACAGAAGAGAAAAAACAAACTCCAAAAGGAAGTTTATTTCATTACGAAAAAGAAGAGGCATTTTTAAAAGCATTACAATCGTTAAATGAATTATTAAACTAGAAAGAGAAGATTATGAAAAATAAAGTTGTTTTAATAGGCTGCGGCAATGTAGGAATGGCTTATGCTTACTCTTTAATCAATCAAAAAACATATGTACAAGAATTAGTACTTATGGATGTCAATCAAGAAAAAGCAAAAGGGGAAGCATTGGATTTAAATCATTGTGCATATTTTGCCGAAAGTAAAATAAAAGTAACAACAGGAGAATATTCTGCCTGTAAAGATGCGGCACTTGTAGTCATTGCAGCAGGAAGCAATCAAAATCCTGGAGAAACCCGTATGGATTTAATTCACAAAAATAGTCAAATATTTCAATCGATTATAGAACAAGTAATGGAACAAAATTTTCAAGGGATTTTCGTTGTAGCCACCAATCCCTTAGATGTCATGACTTATTTGACCCTGAAATACTCTAAATTACCAACGAACAAAGTAATCGGAACAGGAACAACACTGGATACAGCAAGACTTCGCTACTTATTAAGCGAAAAAGTAAACATAGACACAAACAATATAGAAGCTTATGTAATTGGAGAACATGGAGACTCGGAATTTATTCCATGGTCCAATGCAAGTATTGCACTAAAAAAGATAACAGAATTTTTAAAAAAAGAAGAACTAGAAATACTAGAAGAAGAAGTAAGAAATTCTGCCTATGAAATTATCAATAAAAAAGGAGCAACTGCCTACGGGATAGGAATATGTCTAACGAAAATTACTAGTGCTATCTTAGAAGATAAAAATGCTGTATTAACTGTATCATCATACGATGATGAAAATAAAATTTGTATATCCACTCCAGCAATAGTGAATAGAAATGGGGTAAAAGAAAAATTATACATTCCTTTAAACGAAAAGGAGCAAGAAAAACTTAAAAATTCTATAAAAGTGATTCAAGAAGCGATAAAAAATATAGAATAACATTAGAAAAAATGGGGGACATTCCCCCTTTTTTTAAATTGTGCTATAATAACAAAAAGAATTTTGAGGTGTTTTTTATGAAATTTAACATCATTACCTTAGGTTGCAAAGTAAATACATACGAAAGTGAAATGATCAAAGAAAATCTAATCAAAGAAAAATTTATTTATGAAGAGCAACAAGACAAGGCAGATATAGTCATTATTAATACTTGTTCTGTAACCAACATGGCAGACAACAAATCAAAAAAAATGGTTCGTCATGCCAAAAGACTTGGAAAAATACTAGTTGTATGTGGATGTAGTGCGGAAAACAAGCAAACAGAATATCAAAATATGGAAATAGATATTCTTATCGGAAACAAAGACAAAAGTAAAATACATGAATTCATCAAAAACTATCTAGAGACAAAACAAAGATATACTAAATTTTATAAAGATAAAGAATTATCCTTTGAAGACATGACCATAGAAAAATTTCATAGTCACACGAGAGCCTTTATAAAAATACAAGATGGTTGTAACAATTTTTGTAGTTATTGTATTATTCCCTATGTAAGAAAAAACATTCGCAGCAAAGACTTCGATAAAACACTAGAAGAAATCAAAACATTAGTAAAAAATGGTCACAAAGAAATTGTTTTAACAGGGATTCATACAGGTGCTTATCAAAATTCTGGTCATGACTTTGCCGATTTACTTCACGAAATGGAAAACATCGAAAATTTAGAACGAATTCGTATATCTTCCATAGAAATCACAGAATTGAATGAAAAAGTAATAGAAGAAATCAAACACAACAAAAAAATAGTCAATCATTTTCACATTCCTCTCCAATCCGGAAGCAACGAAATTTTAAAACGAATGAATCGCAAATACGATTTGGATTACTTTGAAAAGAAAATCCAAGAAATACGTGTTATAAAACCTGATGTCAGTATCACCACAGATGTAATTGTAGGTCATCCATACGAAACAGAAGAATTATTTTTACAAACCATAGACACCTGTAAAAAACTGAACTTTGCAAAAATTCATGTATTTCCCTACTCAATACGAGAAGGAACCGCATCAAGTAGAATGCCCATGCAAGTAGAAGAAACAGAAAAAAAACGTCGCAGTCGCGTTTTAAATGAAATAAGTAAACACTTAGAAGAAGAATACTATAAAAAACACATTAATAAAGAACTAGAAGTATTAATAGAAGAAACCAAAGAAAACGAAAGTATAGGTTTTACATCTAACTATCTAAAAGTAAAAATACCAGCCAAAGTAAAGAAAAATGAAATTTATAAAGTTACAATAAAAGAATACAAAGAAAACATATTACTAGGAGACGAAAAAGAAAGAATAAATTTGTAAATAACATAAAAAAGAATCTAGCAATACTTATCCTTATTACTTATAAGGTTTTACTTTACTAAATAAAGTAAAATAAAAAAAACAAAGCAGGAACAATTTACAAAAATCAAAAAAAAGAGTATAATTCATAATAGGGTGACGATTATGTTTGTGGATGCAGCATTTAAAAAATATAAAATTGATGAAAACAATGTTTCAATTGGTGTATTAGAAGTAAATCAAAACTTGTTGAAAATGAATGATTTTGTTCAACCATTTATAAGAGAACAAGATTACAAAATGATAATTAAAATAGGAGATCGCAATTATGATGTATTAAATAAATACATTATTGCTAGTTTAAATGATTACTACAATCGTTTAATGAATGCATCCAAATCAGATCGAAACATGATGACAAAAACGTACAATCATCTCTATGAAATGTGGGTAGAATTACACGAACATAAAAAAAACAATAACCTAGTAGAAATGGATAAAACTTATGACTTATTTTCCTATGAGTTGTATGTATTAGGATATACGAATTAGAGCAAAAGCTCTTTTTTATTTGTAGGAAACAAATAAGGATTTTTATGATATACTTATAACAAGAGAAAGGAAAAAAGGAGTATGGGATTTTTTAGTAAAAAAACAAAAATGGTCGAATACGACAAAATAGAAAGTGAAAGACAAAAAAAAGTAATGAGAGAAATCTTTAATGAAGCAGTAGAAGAAGGAGCAAGCTATAAAATCTTCTTAGCGGCAGAACTAGAAACAAAATTTGAGCAAGGATTTCTAATAGATAGCAATACAACCACTTATTATTACTATATATTTGGATACAGAGAAAAAGATAAAAAAATGATAATGATTCAAGTAGATGCGGAGCTTGTGAATTATAGTCATCCTATTTTCATTGAAATAGACACACTAAAAGACATCACCTTTGAAAAAAAATATGACCAAGTTTGTCTAAAATATAAAAAAGAAATAGGAAGTTATGGAGAAGTCATAAAAATTCATGATTATGGAAAAAATACGATATGTGGGATAGCAAATCTTTATCAAGAAACGGAACGAAATTCCTTTTTGGATTTCCTAGAAACCATTCGTGAGGAGATAGAAAAAAAGGGCTACAAGCTATCAAAATGGAAAAGAAATTAAGAATAAGCATAATGATTGGAATAGAGAATTTATGAAAAAAAGAGAAAAGAACAAAACAAAATTTTTCGCTGTAGGTATCCTTGTGCTACTAATGATAGGAAGCATTGCATTTCTTGTTGGAAACGTAAAAAAACAAGAAGAAAAAGAGTCAAACTCTGAAAAACAAGAGAGCAAAAATACACAATATTTATATCATATGCAATATTTTGACAAAAACAAAGATTTGTATGCAATCTATATAACGAAAGATTGGAAAGTAAAATATATTAAAATAGAAAAAGCAGATGAAAAAACAGAAACCTTAAATGATTTATTAAATAACACCAAATACAAACAAGGAATAGAATTAGAAGAAAAAGAAAGAGAAATGATAAAAAATCATTTAGAAGCTATCGACTATACACTACCAATTCATACCAAAACAACAATAAAAGAAAATAACTACAAAATAATCAATTATGAAAAAAACAAAGGTACAACAAGTGAAGAGTTAAATTCGGAAATTACTTTTATTATTCAGACGTTAGCTTACCAAGACAAAAAGTATTTAGAATTACTTTTTGTAGAAGAAACATTGAATAATTTAAAAGAAAACCAAAAAAACAATCAAATAGAACTTTCATTAATAAAAGTAAACGATCTATACAAAAAAACGCGAATAAGAAAAGAAATTACGGGAGTACCTGATTATTACAAACAAGAAAAATTTACAAATGATTCAATCATTACACTTATACTAGAAAATGGAGTAAGAAATACAGAAACCAAAGTGTATGATAATGCTTTAAAAAAGGATATAATAGTATTAGAATACGACTACCAAGATTTTATCCGCAAAGCAAAAGAAATTTGGGGCCCAAACATTTCTTATTTTCCAGAAAAATACAACCCAATTGGTCATTGTGAATACTATGCTTATAACAAAGAAAAACAAACATTTGAAAGTTACGAAGGAACTGGATGTGGCGCACAAGATGAAATAATTAGTGAATTAGAATTTGCTTATGAAACAGAAACTACGCTTGTAATCATAGAAAAAACATTATTAGTAAGTTATGGAGAATCGAGTAAAGAAGCAGGAATTTACAACAATGTCAAAGATAATATTCTATTGTATCCTTTTAGCAATGAACATGAAAAAAATAATGTAGAAGAGAAAAAAGGAGACTATCTAAAAAAATATAGTGCTTTAGCTACATATTATAGTTATACTTTTAACAAAAGTGAAGATGGAAGCTATACACTTGCTTCTATAGAAAGAGTAAAAAATGATTAAGTATTCCTTCTATAGGTTGAAAAGGAAAAAATGATTTACACTACAAAATATCATTCTCCCATAGGAACAATAACATTACTTGCAAAAGAAAAGAAACTAATTGGTCTTTACTTTGAAAATCAAAAATATAGCTTTAAAACACAGGAACAAACGAAAGAAAATTCTCATTTAGAAGTATTTAAAAAAACAAAAGATTGGTTAGAACGTTATTTTAATGGTTTACAGCCTGCGATAGAAGAATTAGAAATACAGATAGAAGGCAGTGAATTTAGAAAACAGATTTGGAAATTACTCTGTAAAATCCCTTATGGAGAAGTAACTACTTATAAAAAAATAGCAGAACAAATTGCAAAAGAAAAAGGATTAAAAAAAATGTCTGCCCAAGCAGTTGGAAATGCCATAAGCCATAATCCCATTTCCATTCTCATTCCGTGCCATAGAGTAATTGGATCGAATGGACAATTAACTGGATATGCTGGTGGAATAGAAAAAAAGAAATATTTATTAGAATTAGAAAGAAACGAAAAAACAGATTTACTTACTATTCCCTATGTAGGTACAAAAACAAAGGAAGATTTACAAAAAATCGGAATTACCTATGTAGAAGATTTAAAAGGGAAAAATCCTGAAGAGCTTTTTAAAAAAGATTGTAAAAGAAAAAAGTACCAAGAAGATTTATGCCAACTTTATGTATTTCGTCTTTGTGTTTATTTTGCTGAAAATAAAGTGCGAGAAGAAGAAAAACTAAAATGGTGGTATTGGAAAGATAAATAATACAACAGAAAGAAGGAAATTTTATGAAAGAAACAGAAACAGAGCAAACACTAAAAAAAGTCAAAAGAAATAGTAAGCTATTATGGTTAGCATTTGTGATTTCTCTCTTTGCAACCATTGCTTTCTGGTTTTTAATGAACAATAGCAACCCCGAATACGAAGAAGTAAGTGCAGTAGTTTTAAGTAGTGAAAAAGTAGAGTACGTTAATCGTAAAACCAACACAAGAACTTACAAATACGAAGTAAAAGTAAAATACGATGGTAAAACGTATGATTTACATAATGCCCACAATGCGTATTCTTACGTAGAAGGAAAAACAATTACTGCTTACAAAGCAAACAATAAATTATTCGCGAATGTGGAAGGAGTAAAAACAGCCACACCGCTTGCAAACACTTACTATGTATTTTTATTTAGTAGTTTTGGACTACTTATCATAGCGCCAAGCTATAGTGCCAAATATCGTCAAAAAAAGAAAGAAGAGAAAGTAAATCCAAAGTAGAAGAGATTTACTTTTTTTGTTACAATAATGAAATAGGAAAGAAGGAAAAGAAATGTCATTTGATTACAAAAAAGAATACAAAGAATTTTATATGCCTAAAAACAAACCAAGTATTATAAAACTCCCTAAAATGAATTACATTGCAGTAAGAGGATGTGGAGACCCAAACAAAGAAGATAGTGAATACAAACAAAGTATCAATCTTTTATATGCTATAGCTTTTACCATTAAAATGAGCGAAAAAGCAAACTACAACATCGAAGGCTTCTTTTCCTATGTTGTCCCTCCATTAGAAGGATTTTGGTGGCAAGAAGAAAATAAAACCACTATCGACTATAAAAAGAAAGAAACGATGCAATTTATTTCTTGTATAAGATTACCAGACTTTGTAACAAAAAAAGATTTTGAATGGGCCATTAAAGAAGCCACAAAAAAGAAAAAACAAGACTATAGTAAAGTAGAATTTTTTACTTATGAAGAAGGGACTTGTGTTCAATGTATGCACATAGGTTCTTATGAGGAAGAACCAAAAACAATAGAGTGCATGCATGAATATATGGAGCAAAATGGCTATCAATTAGATATAACAGAAGTAAGATACCATCATGAAATATATTTAAGTGATCCAAGAAGATGTAAAGAAGAAAAACTAAAAACAGTAATTAGACATCCTATAAAAAAATTAGATAAATAAGAAAAAGAGTAAATAAGAAGAACAAACATTTGTATTCTCTTTTTTACTATGATACAATTGTTTGTAGGTGACGCATCATGAACTATATCAAAGGCAAAATTAGAGCAACAATCTATAAAAATGAAAATGGTTTTTTTGTAGGAACGTTTCGTGTAAAAGAAGCAAGTGAGGAAGAAATGCACGAATATATAAACAAAACCATTACAATTACAGGAACGATATTGGATCCTAACGAAGAAGAAACCTATATTTTATATGGGGAATACACAAGACACGAACGTTTTGGTTTTCAATACAAAATAAATAATTACGAAAAAGAAAAACTGACCAGTAGTGATGCAGTAATAGAATTTTTATCCAGTTCTCTCATCAAAGGATGTGGAGAAAAAACAGCAAGAAAAATAGTAGAAACCTTAGGAGAAAAAGCCATAGATTTAATCAAAGAAAACAAAAACAACTTACTTTTAGTTCCAGATATGACAGAAAAGCGCGCCGAAACAATCTATCAAGCGATTATAGCACATTCCTCTAGTGATGATTTAATCATTGAATTAAAAACACTAGGATTTTCTGTTGGAGAAGCAACCAAAATTATCAAAAAATACAAAGAAAAAGCCGCGGATTTTTTACACAATAATTTATACATTTTTAAAAAAATCATTGATTTCAACAAATTGGATTATATTTACACAAAAAACTTTGATGCCGAAAGCCCAATACGTAAAAAAGAATGTATCTTAGAAACAATGAAACGAATGAGTGATACAGCAGGAGATATTTATTATCTCAAAGAAGAAATCTATGACCAACTAAAAAACCATTTTCAAATTTTACTCACAGAAGAAGAATATAGTTCTTTATTAGAAGACTTAGCGATGACAAGGCACATTGTAGTTTTAGGAGAAAAACATTATCTTTTAGAAAATTATGACAGAGAACACAACATTAGAGACAACTTAGAAGCCATAATGGCATTACCCAAAAAAGAAATCGAAAATTTTGAAGATACAATAAAAACATTAGAAGAAAGTCTAAACGTTTCTTATAACATTGACCAAAAAAAAGCAATAAAAAATGCTTTAGAAAATCGTGTATCGATTATATCAGGAGGACCTGGAACAGGAAAAACAACAATTATTAATGCAATTACGAGATTATATATAACTATGTATAAATTATCACCCATTGATTGCATGACCAACATAGCCCTGTTAGCACCAACAGGAAGAGCAAGTAAAAAGTTAGCGGAATCAACACACTTACCCGCGATGACTATCCATCGTTATTTAAAATGGAACAAAGACACCAATGACTTTGCAATTAACGAATACAATAAAAATCATCATCGCTTAATAATTGTTGATGAAGTAAGTATGATTGATACCCACTTATTTGACTCATTATTAAGAGGACTTGATTCTAGCATTCAACTCATATTAGTCGGAGACACCTTTCAACTCCCAAGTGTAGGAGCAGGGCTTATTTTAAACGATTTAGTAGCTTCCAATCTTTTTTCTTATAATCCATTAGACAAAATCTATCGTCAAAGTGAAAATTCTTATATTGCTTATTTAGCAAAAGAAATTAAAGAACATAACTTAAGTGAAACTTTTACAGAAAAAAAAGACGATTACAATTTCTTTGAAACAGAAAGCAAACAGATTACTAAAATGATTACAGAAATTTGTAAAAAAAGCATAGCTAAGGGGTTACACGTGGATGACTTACAAATCCTTGCGCCTATGTACAAAGGAGAAAATGGAATCGACAATTTAAATTTAGCCTTACAAGAATTATTTAATCCATATAATAAAAAACGAAAAGAATTAAAATTGGGTGAAATTACCTACCGAGAACAAGACAAAGTATTGCAGCTCGTAAACAATCCAGATTGCAACGTATACAATGGAGACATTGGGTATATAAAAGCAATAGAAACACGTTTTACTCCAAGAAAAAAAGAGGTAATAACAATAGACTTTGATGGAAATTATGTTGAATACAACAAGGAAGACCTTCCTATGATTAAACATGCCTACGCAATCACTATCCATAAAAGTCAAGGGAGTGAATTTCCTCATGTTATTTTGCCAGTAAGCAAAAACTACTACAAAATGCTTTATAACAAATTAATTTATACAGGAGTATCAAGAGCAAAGAAAAGTTTAGTCATTGTTGGAGAAAAGAATTCCTTTTTAATGGCGATGAACAATGATTATTCAAGCAATCGCAAAACAACATTAAAAGAAGTTTTATTGCATAATCTTTAAGATTCTTCCCATACTAGTACTAAGGAAGTGATATTATGAAAAGAATGATGATAGCAACAACTGTAGGAATGGCTTGTGGAGCAGGTCTAGCTGCCTATGTATTAACCAATAAAAATACAAAGAAAAATGCTGATAAATTATTAAATACAATGATGGACGAAGCCAATCACATGATAAAAGCTAAAAATTAGAAGAGTAACATCTTCTTTTTTTTATTAGGTTTTGCAATTTAGGTCTTGACAAATCGGGGGGGGGGTTATAATAAAAGCTGTTTCAAAAAAGAGGGGGATAAAAATGCTTCAAATAGATAAT
>CANSRH010000024.1 GCA_947649365.1 uncultured Mycoplasmatota bacterium
CCTCTGGTGTTGGAGAACTATTTCCTACCTCTGGTGTTGGAGAACTATTTCCTCCTTCTGGTGTTGGAGAACTATTTCCAGACGTCGGTGATGGCTTTTCATTTCCAGATGTCGGTGATGGCTTTCCATTTCCAGACGTCGGTGATGGCTTTCCATTTCCAGACGTCGGTGATGGCTTTCCATTTCCAGATGTCGGTGATGGCTTTCCATGTTCCTTTTCTTCTTCTGGCGTTTCTTCGGGTGAAGGGTTAATTGGGTGAGGCTCTTCCTTTTTATCTGAACCCTTTAATATTTCATCCTTTTTTTGCTGTAATTCTTTCTCTCGTTGTTTAAGCTCCTCCAAACGTTTTTTTAAAGTTTGTTTTTCTGTTTCTAATGCCTTTAATTCTTTTTCATTTTTTTGTGCATCCTTTTTTAACCGATTCGCACGATCAGATAAATCGTCAACCTCTTTTGGATCCACTTTCGATTGTTTTTTCAACTTTTCAATTTCTAAAAATATAGCAGTTAATTCATCTTCAAATTCTGCTCTCTTTGCTAACTTGACTTTATATAAATCTGCAATTTCAATAAGCCTATCTAAAATTTCTTGTTTTTCTACATAAATTGCTGATAATTCAACATCAATTTCTTTTAAACTCTCACTATCTTGCACATTTTCTGCATCTTCTATATCTATTGTAATATTTTTATCTTTCGTTTTATTGTTATTACTTTTTGGAGAATTAGAACTTAATGTAAAAACAGCTGCTGCATATATACTAGTAATAAGCGCTAATGCTACTGCACAATTTACAAAACGATGTTTAGACTTCCTTACACTAACTAATTTTAGTATCTCTTTTTCTTTAGATTTCCTAGTCTTCTTAGCACTTGCTACTTTCTTACATATAGTTGAAATATCAAAACCTTTCTTTTTTAATTTATCAAATGCAGACAAGACTTCTTTGATATCATTTACTACAGAATCTGATTCCTTTACTTTATTCACACCTACCATTGAATTTTTCAATACAACTTCTTTGTTCAAATTCGAACCATTATTTAATTTATCTATACCTTCAGAATTCTTTTTATCAAAAGCAGTGATTTCTTTAACATCAAACTCTTTATCTTTATCTTTATTTTTATTCATTTCTAATCAGCCATCCCTTTCTAAAACTTAATAATTCATTTCTTTTGAGCCTTTATTATACATATTTTTTTTGATTTGTCAAACAAAAATACAATTGGAAAATTTTTACAAAACATCTCCCCTTTTTTTATTAGCAACAGTATACCATAAAAACAAAAAAGTTTTAAGCAACAAAATACACCATAAAACAATAAAAAAAGAGAAAAGAAAAGTCTTTTCTCCAATTCGAATGATAATTATTTAATAAATCCATTTTGTACAGCTTTTGTCTCATTTACAACAATAAAAGCATTGGAATCATACTTATGTAACAAAGCAAGCAACTTCTTTAAATTACGATTATTAATTTGAAAATAAAGCATATCTCTTTGTACTCCTGTATAGTCTTCTTTTAAATCAACTACTGAAACCGCATAGCCATGTTTTCTTATGGCTCCAAACAAAGCTTTATTTCCCTTTTCTACCACTGCTTGCACCCCAACAATGCCTTTAATGAATGTATTGGACAAATAAGTTCCTAAAAGGGTTCCTGTTGCATATCCTAAAGAATAAGAAATAGGAACAAATAAACTATCCACACTTGTAACGAGCGCTTCTCTAGCCACTAAAAACCAAATAAAAACTTCCAAAAAAGCAAGAAGAACCATAATGATTGTTTTCCCTTTCACCATTAACATCGTTTTTACGGTACCAATAGAAACATCCAAAATACGTGCTCCAAAAATTTTTAAACACAAAAAAAATAGTTCCATACGCTTCACCTAAAACTATTCTTCCCTAATTAAATCAAATTAAACCAAAAAGAAAAGCAAAACAAAACCCAAACCAATTAGAACAAGAAGAAATATAAAAAGAAGTACTTCTCTTTTTTTCTTAGTGTCCTCTCTTTTTTGAAATATAAAATCTTTTCTTCCATAACGTAATCCTATCATTTGTGATGGTTTCGCTAAAGAATTCCATTTTCTCTGTTCCTTTTGTTGTTTTATCTGTTTACTATCCATAACTCTTCCACAATTGGTACATAAATATCCTGTACTAGGTAAAGGAAATCCACATTGTTTACAATACATACAATCACCTATCTTTATTGTAACGAGAAAGAAAACAACATGCAATCCTTTGACAAAAAAAGACACGAATTTACACCAAAATAAATTTTTTAGACAAAAATATTGTATTTTTATGTGTATCTCCTCATATGTTCTTAAATGTCTTTATAACCTTTATTTATAAGCGTTTATGATATTTTTATTTTTAGAAGATAATCACATATATTGTTATAATTTCTTATATTTTTACTTTCAAAAGTAGTAAATTAGTAGTAAATTTTATAGTATTGATTTTTTGTATGATTTAAATGTTTAAAAAACTACTATGCAATGACATAATAGTTAAAAATATTATAAGCGAGACTAGTGGCGTAGCCACTAAAGTTCTCGCCATAATAAGGTATAGTATTACCCTTATTATGAAGCATGTAGCATGTAGCAGAATTTAAAATTTAAAAAATAATATTAAAACCCCATTATAAATTATTTGCTCAAATAGTTTTAAGCAAAATCAACTATATTTCCATTAAGTTGAAAAATACAATTACAACCAAAATAGTTGCTAGCTTTAATAGGAATTGTTATTCCTTTTTTCCATTCTTCTGATAATATTTCTCTAGAAAATTTATCATTTACAATATAATTTATTATTATATTTTTATCTTCAACTGTTAAAATAGTTTCTTCAATATTTAACCAGTTGCTATGCCATCGATCTTGTTTTCCTAGTTCTAAAACTCTATTTTTTGAAATATCAATTTTATCTGCAAGTAGAAGGGCTGCCCCAACTGGACTATTTATTTCATTCCCATTTGAATGGTCTTCAATTGCATGAATTATTGTATCTTTGTTCTCCTGTGATAGGTTTGTTTTATCTAAAAAATGTATGCACATTTCACTACTTCGATATGCGTGTCCCTTTTTACCTTCTATTGTACCTATATCGTGTAATAGACCAGCAATTTTTCCTAATTCTATGATATCTTCCTCGAAATTAAGTATTGATAGTAATTTCTCAATAGTGTTTATTACAAATGTAGTATGATATCTTCCATGACAGGCTAGTAAATTATTTTCATTAACTTTATCTATTGAATCAATAATATTATTTAATTCTTTATCATTTTTAAGTAAATTATAATTATTCATATTCTATTCCTCCAATTACTAATATTTTACCATATTTAGTAACATCTTGAAAAATGGCATATTTTTTGTTTGAAATCTGTATTTAAAAGTAGTAAATCAGTAGTAAAAGTGGCTTAAAATCTAGTATATATCCCTTATATATAAAGTTATTTTAGTAAAATTCACATTTTTTATAATAAAAAAGGAGAAATTAAGGTAAAATAGTAAAGAAGAAAAAATAATTTTATGGTACACTTCTCAAGTAAAATAAAAAAGAGTATAGGGGAAGGAATTTTATGATTAACTTTATAATTTATGAAGATAAAAAAGAATGGCAAGAATATTATAGAAAGGCAGTCTTAAAAGTCATTGGCCATAAAGAAGACAAATACCAAATTTTGACACTAGACAAATGGAACAGAGAAGCCCAAAGAAAATTAGACAACTTGCTGGGGAAAAACATTTATCTTTTAGACATGGAAGTCCCTGGAAAATCTGGTCTAGATTTAGCAAGACAAATTAGAAACACAGGAGATTGGGAAAGCCAAATGATTATGATAACATCACACGAATGCTTCAAAGAAGAAGGATTCACAAGCAAAGTTTTAATGCTAGATTTCATTACAAAAAAAGATTGTGAACACATTGCAGAAAAAATAACAGAAGCCATTGTTATTGCACTGCGAATTCATTCTCGTCACAAGTGTTTTAAATTTACTTACAACAATGAATTGTTTCAAATACCTTACAAAGACATCTTATGTTTTGAAAAAGATTTAAACCATAATTACACAACAATTATTACGAAAAACAAACCTTTGAAAATCAAACAAAGTATTACTAAAATTGATACAGAACTTTTATCCATCCCCTATTTTTTCAAAACACATCAAAGTTGCATTGTCAATTTAGAAAACATTGAGAGTGTAGACTTTACAAACAATACAATTCATTTTTTAAATTACCAAACCGATTTATTATCTAGAAACAAAAAGAAAATGTTAAAAGATAAAATAACAAAGGGGTACGATTATGATTTGGAATGACTATGTAACTGGATTATGGTTATTTTTTTATATCTATTTAATAACCAACTTTCTTATATCACAAAGAAAAAGAAATCTACCTTTAACCATAGGACGTATTTTTCTTTTTGCTCTTTTATTTACCATCAATAGTATTTATTCTGAACCATTGATGGAATTTATAATTTATATTTTTATTACCCTCTTATTTGTATTTTTTGAATTCCCTGAAAAAAATGGAATTTATTTTCGTTTTTACAAAACCATTTATATCATTCGTCTTTCTTTCGAATTTTTACTTGGCTTAACATTAAAACTTCTTTATATTAGGTTTCCCTCTTCCAATACCATGCTAATTATGACTTCTCTTCTCACCTTACTACTAGTATTTTATTTTCGAAAAGAACTAAAAGAATTCATAAATAACAGAACCAGTACCCTAGAAAAAAGAAAAACCAACAAAGCAATTTTGAACAATGTAGCTTTACTACTCATACTATTAATTCGAATCTCTCACTTTCGCCAAGTGTTCACAATACATGCATTAATGAATCTTTTTTTATTTTTTATCATCTTCAATCTCGCCTTGTTTCTTTTCCAAGAAATAGAAGAACGAGAAGCTTTAAACAAAAATTATAAAAAAATAGTAGAATACTCTGAATTTACAGAAGGTTTACTAACAGAATACAAAAGCTTTGTTCATGAATACAAAAACAAATTACTTACCATAAAAGGAATGGCAAATGTTAAAAATAAAGAATTACAAGAATACATTGACTCCATTCTAGACGAAAAAATAATCAGCAATTACCGATGGCTACTAGAACTAAAAAACATTCCTATCGCTGGAGCAAAAGGATTAATTAACTATAAACTTTCTAAAATGAAAGAATTAAACATTGACATAGAAGTATACATCTCAGAAGAAATTGCAGATTTAAAAGAAGACTTTTTAACTAGTAAAGAAAAAAACGATTTATATACAATATTAGGTATAATTCTTGACAATGCAATAGAAGCAAGTTTAGAAAGTCAAGACAAAATGATAAGTTTACAACTTTATAAAGAGAACAATGAAATTATTATTTTGCTTGCCAATACCTTCAAACATATTCAACTTGATCATATGGAAGAAAAAGGATTTAGCACAAAAAGTAACAATCGAGGAATTGGTCTTTATTTACTCCAAAATATAATAAAACATAGCAATGTATTCTTTAAAGAAACTAGTATTTTTGATAATTTCTTTATTCAAAAAATAAGCATTAAAAAAAATAGTAGCAAATAGCAAATTATCACCGAAAAGAAACACAATCACTTCTAGGTGATTTTTTTATGAGTAGGATATGATATGGTTAATCTGCGAAAGCGAGGTGCATGAGTTATGAGAAGTAGAGTGAAATGGTTTAAAGACGAAAAAGGGTATGGCTTTATTCAATATACAGAAACAGAAGATATTTTTGTACACTATTCTTCCATTGTTCAAAATGGATACAAATCTTTAAAAAAAGATGAAGAAGTCGAATTTGATTTAGTAAAAACCGATAAAGGCTATCAAGCTGCCAATACGAAAAAAATAGAACACAAGTAATTATTAAGTGTTCTATTTTTTAAATACTATTCTATCTTTGTAAATCTTTTTAATCCTCCAACAAAACGGAAGCATAAAAAAAGAATAGAAAACTATTCATAAAACCATTCGACAGTTACATTTTTTATTGTAGTACTACTAGAAGAAACATTATAATAAATAACAATGAAACTATAAGCAGACACATCAAGTTGTATACCATTTGCATTCTTAGATAATATATCGTATACAGAACCATTCGAAGTACCAGCTGGAAATATATATTGTCCTAAATTACTATTATGACCATCAACACGAATAGAAGAATTACTTGGAGAACATTCAATCTTTATATATTTAGCATGATAAGTAGGTACAATTACTCCAGAAGAAGACGATATAGACATAGCATCCAATGTAACAATGGTAGGCCTTTCAAATTCATTATTTGTTATCTCTTCTTCCGTTGTTGTAAAGACTACATCACACTTCGCTCCATTTGAAAAATTATGAACCTCTACCGACCATTTCATGTAATTCCAACTTCCCATTCCTTTATCACAAGTAACAAGAACACTATAATTTCCTTTTTCAGGAATAAAATCACTTTTTTCTCCATCGACTACAATGGATAATTGAACATCAAAAACACTAAAATTTGGCACTTGTCCTCTTATAACATTAAATGTTTGTTCTTCTTTATAAAGAGCAAATGTTTTGTATAATGTTATACTCCCTACTACAATTAATATCCCTAAAATGGAACCTATTATCATTTTTTTTACTTTCTTATTTTTACTAAAATTAACTAATTTCATTTTATTTTTCTCCTCTTATTTATAAACGTATTATAAATACGCATCTATAATAAAGAATCTAACATACGATTTAACGTATTGTCAATACGTACATCAATTTTAAAAAAAGAATACATGTTAGTGTATTCATAAGGTGATAAAATGCAAATCAAAGGAAATGACTATAAACCTAATGAAATATTAAAATTTATTAGAGAAGCAACAAATAAGACGCAAAAAGAATTTGCTAAATCCATTAATAAATCAAAAGACTGGCAACAATCAAACGAACTTGGAAGAACAAACTATTTATTCAAAGACTTACTTGAACTATGTAACAAAAACAATATAGAAATACTTTTTGTTGAAAAAAATACGAAGAAAAAATAAACAAAACCTTTTTATCAACTCCTAGTAAAACGCCTCTTTAAAAAATTGAGTAATTTTAGAATCAACCTTTCTCCAAATTTCGCCCCTATGAAATACAATAAAAAAAGAGACTTTGAAAGTCCCTAAACCAAGTTGTATTTATAAAAAAGAAGTCGCTCATTTTTAAATCGTTTTCCAAGTCCAATCTACGACTTCTGGCATATCTTTTCCATATTCTTTTATATATTCTCTATGTTTTACTAACATATTTTTACAATATTCCGCCAAATAAATACCACGACTCTCAAAATCTTTCAAATGTTCTAAAGCAAGCAAAACCAAATGATAACGATCAACTTTGTTTAACACACGCATGTCAAAAGGAGTAGTAATGCTTCCCTCTTCATTATAACCACGAACATGCAAATTCTTATTTTCTCGTCGATAAGTTAGTTCATGAATCAAATTAGGATAGCCATGAAACGCAAAAACAATTGGTTTTTCTTTTGTAAAAATCATATCATAATCATGATCACTTAAACCATGAGGATGAGTAGTATCTGACTGAAGTTTCATTAAATCCACCACGTTAACAAAACGAATATGAATTTCTGGAATATGCTCTCTTAAAAGACGAACGGCAGCCAAACCCTCAAGAGTAGGCATATTCCCACAAGTAGCAATAACTAAATCAGGTTCCACTCCTCGGTCGTTACTAGCAAATCCCCAAATTCCAATTCCTTTCGTACAATGCATTTCTGCTTCTTTTAAAGTAAGCCACTGAGGAGTTGGATGTTTACTTGCAACAATAACATTCACATAATTTTTAGTCTGCAAAACATGATCAAAACAAGACAACAAAGTATTGGCATCAGGAGGCAAATAAGCTCGTACAATACTTGCCTTCTTCGTTAAAATATGATTTAAAAAACCAGGATCTTGATGCGTATACCCATTATGATCTTGTTGCCATACATGACTTGTCAAAACCAAATTCAAAGAAGCAATATCTTTACGCCAAGGAATTTCTTTGGCCATCTTGAGCCATTTTGCATGTTGGCTCACCATAGAATCAACCACCCGAACAAAAGCCTCATAGCTATGAAAAAAGCCATGTCTACCCGTCAACAAATATCCTTCTAACCAGCCTTCACAAGCATGTTCTGATAAATAAGAATCTAGAACTACACCATCCTCTGCTAAAAATTCATCGGTAGTAGTAATTGCTTCATTCCATTTTCGATCCGTAACCTCAAACACAGAATGCAAACGATTGGACAATGCTTCATCTGGACCAAAAATACGAAAATTATGCTTCTCTGCATTCCTTGCAATCACATCTTTAATATATTTTCCAAGTTCTGTCATATCTTGAGCCAAGACACTCCCAGGCTTTTCTACCTGAACGCCATACTCTCTAAAATCAGGCAAAGAAAGAGGAATAAGCAAAGAACCACCATTTGCATTTGGATTAGAACCCATACGTTGAAAACTTACAGGAGCAAGAGCCTTCAACTCTTTTTTAAGCGCCCCATCACTTGTAAACAATTCCTCTGGGTGATAACTTTTAAGCCACTCCTCTAAACGTTTTAAACTTTCTGGATGGTCCTTCGTGACCTCGATAGGAATTTGATGTGCTCGAAAACTTCCCTCAATTTTTTTACCATCAATCTCTTTAGGACCGGTCCAACCTTTTGGAGTACGTAAAACAATCATTGGCCAAAAAGGACGACTAGCATCGTTTTTCTTCCTAGCATTGGTTTGAATTTCTTTAATCTTCTCAATACAAAGATCCATCACACTTGCCATATCCTCATGCATTTTAAAAGGTTCCATGCCACTAACATAAAATGGTTCCCAACCACACCCACGCAAGTAAGCATCCAACTCCACATCACTAATACGAGAAAGAACCGTTGGATTGGCAATTTTATATCCATTCAAATGCAAAATAGGCAATACTGCACCATCACTAATCGGATTCAAAAACTTATTCGAATGCCAGCTAGAAGCCAGAGGTCCTGTTTCGGCTTCTCCATCTCCAATCACGCAAGCAGCAATCAAACTAGGATTATCAAATACTGCTCCAAAGGCATGAGACAAGCTATAACCAAGTTCTCCTCCCTCATTAATCGATCCTGGGGTTTCTGGAGTAGCATGACTTCCTATACCACCTGGAAAACTAAATTGTTTACAAAGTCTACGTAAACCTTCTATATTCTCAGTAATTTCAGGATAAAATTCGCTGTAACTTCCCTCCAAATACGTATTTGTTACCAATGCTTGTCCTCCATGTCCAGGACCACAAACATAAATCATATTCAAATTGTACTTTTTTATCACGCGATTCAAATGAACATAAATAAAATTTTGACCAGGGACAGTACCCCAATGCCCTACTAACTTAGACTTAATATCATCAAAAGTAAGTTCTCTTTCCAAAAGAGGATTATCCTTCAAATACAATTGAGCAACACTAAGATAATTAGCAGCTCGAAAATAAGCATCCATTTTTTTTACACTAGCATCTGTTAACGTTTTTCCTTGCATTGTACCAACCCTATTCTTCTATTATCATACCATAACAAGAAACAAAAAGAAAGAACCGAAAACCTACGAATTTTAGACATTTTCTAAAAAGAAAAAAAGAGAATTACTCTTTTCTTACACAAATTTGTATTCCATCAATAAAATTCTCTTGTTCCAGTACGTTCTCATAAAATAACGTAGAAAAAAACCAATCTGTCCAACCAGAATCCAACACATGTACACGATACAATAACTTGACATTGCTTTTAATCTGAAATCCTTGTATTCCCTCTTTCTCTTGTAAAAGAGCTTCCTGATTCACCGAAACAAAAGGACTCCACTTTCTATTTTTATACACACGAAATTGTAAATCTTCAATATTCGTTTCAATAAAAATTCCACCCAACTTATATCCAAAAACACCAATATATTGTTCTTCTTCCTTTACTAAATCTTGCCAACAATTCTCTCCGCAAATAAAGCCTCGATAATGAAGATACTTGCTATCCTCTTTAATCAAAAAATCTTGATCTAAATATTTCACTGGATTTCTTTTTTTATCTTTACGATTTCTTACTTCAAAATGTAAACAGGTCTGTTTTGTTTTTCCACTATTCCCCATTCTTCCAAGAACATCACCCTGTGAAACACTTTGACCTACATGAACACAAACGTCACTTAAATGTGCATACAAAGTAAAATATCCATTATCATGTCTTACCTTCACAAAATTTCCATACTTTTCTACCTTTTTTGCCTTCAAATTTTGTTTTTTTCCAATTACTATCTCGCTAACAACACCTTTACTATGAGCAATAACATCCGCTACTTTATTCTCTTCTTTTAACACATCTACCCCTCGATGTGTGAAAGGATTGTACTTTCGTACAACATGATTTCTAGCATTTAAAAGTACTCTACTCAAAAATCATTCCCCCTCTACTATACTATGTAAGAAAAAGATTTTTGCATTGATAGAGTCATAAAAAAATCACAGATTTCTGTGACTTTATCTTGTTCGATAAGGATGATGAACTTTTTGGGTAGCAAAATACAATTGGCTCTTACAATAAGACTCAAACATTTCTTGATAAATATGTATTCTTTGTTCAATTTGCTTATTTGTAAAAGAAATACTCCTTCGATTCAATTCTTCTGCAATTTTTTGAACAGACATTCCACTTTCTACACAAGCACAAATTAACTTATCCAATGGTTCTAAATTTAAAAAATCGTAATTTCCATTAGTAAAAACTCCACCTGAAATAAACCCACAATTTAAAGCAAGTAAACCAGTATCCACACTTTTTATATTTTTGTTTTCCATCACTTTCACCTCTTGCGTATTTATTGTAAAGGATTTTAAAAAAAATGCAACTAAAAATATACAGTTAAAATTTTTTATCCAATAAAAAAGTCATCTAAAAGAAGACAACTTTCATACTCTAAAATGGTCAGTTTTCAAAGGCAATTGTCAACTTTTATTTTGGTTCTCCTTTCATAAATTAATTATTTAGCAATTTTTTTAATAATTCTTTTTTTGGATTTTCTCTTAAATAATCATATATTTTTTTACCATATTCATAAAATAATCCATAACTATTTTCATTTTCAAAATTATATTGTTCTGATAAATATACTGCTATTCCTTCCCATAAATCATCACTAGGATAATTGTGGTTGCAAGCTATTGAATGGATAATATGCACAAATTCGTGTAATGCAACCCTTAACATAGTCTTCATAACTTTCGCCATTATGGGCAGTAAATTTATAATCATCATATTTTAAAAGAATTATAGTGTTTTTATTATCTTCAATAAAACCAGTTACATAAGTACCTAGTTCATGTCCTAAATAATTATGAAATTCTTTTTTGAAATTGTCATAACTCAAAACTCTAATATCAACCACAATACTATTGATGTTGAAAAAAGACATTATATTTTCTATTTTATCTTTTGAATTATTTAACGATTTCTCTAATCTCTTATCATTTACAGATAGTTTGTAGTCACTCATCTTATCACCTATAAAACAAAAAGTGTCAATTTTGTTTGAACAATCGACACTTCATAAATACTAAAATTCGAAAAGTTCGAATTTAATTTACAATGGTCGGAAAGACAGGATTTGAACCTGCAACCCCTACATCCCAAATGTAGTGCTCTACCAAGTTGAGCCACTTTCCGATACCTACTATATTATAGCATAATCCTATGAAATTGCTACAACAAATTTAAAAATGGTGCACCCAAAGGGAGTCGAACCCCTAACCTCTAGATCCGTAGTCTAGCGCTCTATCCAATTGAGCTATGGGTGCAAAATTTCAAAACGCAATACCATTATAGTATAGACAATTTGAAAAATCAAGCTATTTCCTATCAAAAACACCCTGAATTTCTTCTAATTTCATATTCCAATCGCATTTAATTCTCTTTCTCATTTTTTTCTAAATAGTTTTTCATCGCTTCGATTGCTTTTTTTTCTTCTTGAAGCTGCTCGATTTCGTATAAAGGAATTTCATCTACATGTAAACTTGTATGAATACATTGAATTAATATTTTTTCATTGTTTCCTTTTAAAGATACTATTTCTAAAACATCTCCATCCTCTAGCACAATCGTAGTCTTCTTATCCGTTTCTTTAATTTGCTTCATTTAATCTTCCCTTTCTATATTATCAAACACATGATCATCAAAGAAATCTTTGAGTTGAATATCCAAACCTTCACAGATACGAATAATAGTTAATAACTTTGGATTTCTAGATTGACCATCAATTAAACTTTGAAAAGTACTTTGTGTCATATAACACATAGAAGCGAGTTTATTAATTGTTACATCTTTTTCTTCACAAATTCTTAAAATTCTATAGGATACTGCTTTTGATAACTTCATAATGAATCACCTACTTTTTAAGTATACCAACGAAAGGGCAAAACTTATTAACGACACATCGTTAACAATTTTAGAAATAAATGGTAAAACTTTTGATTGTAGTATAAAAAAAAGAGAAATCTTAATTTGTCGAAGCATGTCGAGAAAATCAAAGGAATTGAATAAAAAAAGACATAAAAAAACTTGAACACAATGTTCAAGTTATATAAACAAATGGTGACCCGCGAGAGATTCGAACTCTCGACCCTTTGATTAAAAGTCAAATGCTCTACCGACTGAGCTAGCGAACCAAAAGATGGCTGCCTCGGCTGGGTTCGAACCAGCGGAATGTCAGAGTCAAAGTCTGATGCCTTACCACTTGGCTACGAGGCAATATTAAAGTGGTGGGGAGACATGGATTTGAACCATGGAACCCGAAGGAACAGATTTACAGTCTGCCGCGTTTGACCACTTCGCTATCCCTCCAAAAGAATGGTGCCGACAGAGGGAATCGAACCCCCAACCTACTGATTACAAGTCAGTTGCGCTACCAATTACGCTATGTCGGCAAAAAAAATAATGGTGGGCGCTTAGGGACTCGAACCCCAGACCCTCTGCTTGTAAGGCAGATGCTCTAACCAACTGAGCTAAGCGCCCATGTGTACTGGACATAATCAACTATAGCAAAATAGTGAATTGATGTCAATACAGGAATGAAAAAAATCAATAAAAATCTTAATTTTTAATAAAATATACGTCGTACCAAACTAAAAATACATAAATATTGTAAATTTTTCGTCCATTATTCTTAATATTTTTATAATGGGCCTCCAAAAGTTCATTAATAAATTTTTGATCAAAAAACAAAGAAACATAATCACGTTGAAATACTTCTTTCACCATTTCATAATATTTTTCTTCTCGAAGCCATTTAGAAAAAGGAACAGGAAAACCAAGTTTTCTTCTCTTAGACCACTCAAGAGGTATTTTTTCCTTCGCGATATCGCGAAACAAATACTTAGTTTGCTTATCTTTTATAAAATGCTTAGTAGGAATTTGTTTTGCATATTGGAAAAGCACTCGATCCAAAAGAGGAACACGAAGTTCTACACTATTTGCCATAGTCATTTTATCTGCTTTCAGCAAAATATCTTGAGGAAGCCAAAAATGCATATCAATATACATCTTTTGAGTAACCTCATCACAAGAAGCCACTTTCTCATAAAAAGGGCGAATCACATCTGCGATCGTTTCCTCGCTTCGTAATGCAGGAGTTAAAATTTCATTTGCCTCCTCTTCTGCCATAATTGTTCCATGACCAATATAACGTTCATAAAAAGGTTTACCATACATCTTCAAAGTATTTTGTCCTGGAAAATGAGGCAATGGCTTTACTAATTTCCCAACAAAAGAACGTAAACCAAGAGGAATATGCGTATACAACTTTAAAAGAGGAGGAACATAATACTCATTGTACCCTGCAAACATCTCATCACTCCCTTCTCCTGACAAAACCACTTTCACTTTTTTACTCGCAAGCTCCGATAAAAAATACAATGGCACGGTAGAAAGATTTGCGTGAGGTTCATCAGTATGATACATAATAGTTGGCAAAATCGTAAAAAATTCGTCACTACTTATCTTCTTCTGGTCATTTTTTATATGAAGAAGTTCTGACAACTCACTTGCATACACGGTCTCATCAAATCCAGGCATATCAAAACCAACCGAAAAAGTTTTATCTGGTTTTGCAACACTCACAACATAAGAAGAATCAACTCCACCAGATAAATAAGACCCAACCTCTACATCACTAGTCGTTTTATGATAACGAATGGACTCCTCCAAAACGTCTTGCAATTCTTTTTTATAAACATCATAAGGCAAATCTGTTTTCTCATAATCAACATGAAAATACTCTTTTACAATCATTTTACCATCTTTGTACTTAAAATAATGGCCTGGTTTTAACTTATACACATTCTTAAAAAAAGTTTCTTCATGCACAGAATACTGAAAAATCAAAAACATTTTTAACGCATCTGTATTTACTTCCTTAACAAAAGAAGGATGATCCAAAAAAGACTTAATTTCAGAACCAAACAGAAATTCTTTCCCTTTTTTATAATAATAAAATGGTTTAATTCCAAAATGATCTCTTGCTCCTACAAGTTCTTTCGTAAGTTTATCATAAATCACAAATGTAAACATACCCCGAAGCTTCGAAAATAACTTTTCTTTGTACTCTTCATACCCATGCAAAAGAACTTCCGTATCCGTCTTTGTTTTAAACACATGCCCTTTCTTAACAAGTTCTTTTTTCAAACTTTCGTAATTATAAATTTCCCCATTAAAAATAACCAAACGACTTTTATCTTCATTATAAATGGGTTGAGCACCACTCTTAGACAAATCCAAAATTGAAAGTCTTCGATGTCCTAAAGCAACTGTTTCATCCACAAAATACCCTTCTGCATCAGGTCCTCGATGAACAATCCTATCTGCCATCTTTTTAATAATTTCCTTTTTCTCTTTTTTAGAGCAACCAGAGACAAAACCAACAATTCCGCACATACCTATCACCTATTTCCAATAACTATTTTTATACTCTTTATAATAATGCAACCATCGTTTACGAAGCATCAAAAAACGTTTAAAATTTTTATCTGCTTTATAATCCATTGGACGCACAACATGTTTCCACAAACGAATAGCTTTTTTCCTAAACGTTTTATTAGAAATATACTTTTTAGCAATCCCTTTCGGAACAAAAGACAAAAGAACTTCTTGATCCAAAAATGTATAAGTATGATCTAAACCATACAAAACATCATCCACAAGAACCTTCACTAAATTTTTCCCTAAAGGTGTCACATAATAGCTACATCTTCCCTGACGAGCATTAATTTCAAGAACTTTAAACGTATGATCGCGAACATCATATTTCATATCGATTTCTGCAAAGCCACGATAAGAAATCGTTTCCATAAACGTCTTAATTGCTTTAGACATTTTCAAAACATCCCCCTCGGTTGTATTAAAACCATTTATCAATACAGCAGCATTACCAACCATACCCTTGGTTCGTTCCTGTAAACCAATTTGAGCAAAACTCATAAACTCTACGTTTCCTTTTGTATTGACATACAAAACAGCATCAAAAAGACAAGAATCATCGCCCGGAATAAACTCTTGAACAATCAATATATCTTCATATCCACCCTCACGAATAATAGAAATAGTGTCCAAAAGCTCTTTTTCATTATGCACTTTATAAATCTTATTTTTCCCCTCAAAAGACAAATGATTGTACATTACCACATTGGCTGGCTTCACAACAAGTGGATAAGTTAGACCTGTAAAAAAATTGTCATTTTTTTTACAATCATAATAAATCGTTTTAGGAAATTGTAAACCACAATCTTGATAGGTTTTATAAAACGTTTCCTTATTGGTTAAGCTTTTAATAATAGCATAAGAGGGGAGATTATAAACAAATTGTTCACTCAATTTCTCTCTATTTCCACTTATAAACTCTGCGTAAGTTTCATTGGTTGGAACAACAACGATTTTTTTCCCCTTCTGTTCTTTTGCAAAAGCATTCAATGTAGCAAAAAAAACATTTTCATCCCAAATATTAACATTTTTAATATGTAAAATATTCGAATACTTTGTAAAAGCAAGACGCTCATTGCCAATCAAATAAGCTTTCTTATGATAAGCTTCATAACAACACCTTGCCATATAATAAGCATTGGCATCTGTTCCTAAAATTAAAACTTCAAAATCCATTGGAACCATCTCCTAATATTTGATTTCAAATTCATCATCCTCTTCCACATGAACCCGAGGCACACGATGACTGATTTGATTAAACAAATGGTAAACATTTGTACCAATTCGATTAGCAACCTCTCTTATAGAAATAGTATCCCCAAAAATCTCTACTTTATCTTTTATTTTTACACTATCATCTACAAGAACCATCAACATATCCATAGAATCTGCTACAATGGGATATCTTTTATTTCCAATAGAAACAAAACCAAATTCCTTTGTCACTCCATCCGCATACCCAATAGGTAAAGTAGCTAAAAATGCATCCTCTTTCACTTTATAATCTGCATTGTATCCAACAAATTCCCCTTTCTTAACTTTTCTTAAAGAAATCACCTCAGTATACAAAGAAAAAGCCGTTTGTAATTGTAAATCATTTTCTAAAATCGTAGGACTCACATGATGCCTTTTCAAAAAAAGAGTACGTTTCATATTACGTAAAGTATTTTTTAGTCCTTTCTTAAAACTTCTACTTCCACTAAAACCAAACAAAACAATTCCTAAACGAACCCCATTCACAAATGCTAGCTTTTCATGAGTAACCATAGTTAAACTTCGATCAATATGAACAATAGGAATCGATTGCAAATCAATGTCTGCTACAATTTCCTCAAATGTTTTCAATTGAAAATCATAATGAGTATCATAAATTCCTGTAGTAGCAAAATGGGAATAAATCCCTTCCAAAAACAATTTATCATTTTCTTTAATCATTGCAACCGCACGATTCACTTCTTCTTTTGACTTCAACCCTAGTCGGTTCATACCAGAATCGATTTTCAAATGAATGGGAACTTCATAAGACAATGGAATCTTATTTAGTATCTCCAAATCACTCAAGTTATCCACAGTCAAAGTAACCTTCCCATTAATAGCATCGTCAATAAAATCATAACAAATCGGTTCCAAAACCAAAATAGGAATTTCTGAATTAAATTTACGAATATCCAAGGCTTCTTCCAAAGAAGAAACTGCCAAATAATTCACTCCTCCACGAATAAGATGGTTTACAACTTTAATCCCATGATGATAAGCATTATTCTTAACAACACCAATATAATACGAATAATGATATTTATTCACAATCTCTTGAACATTCTTCTCTAAAACTCCCCCATCAATACGAGCATACGTTTTTCTATACATACGAACTATCCTCCTTATGTCTAATTATATCGAAAAAACAAAAAAAAGGAAATAAGCTAACCTATTTCCATCTTAAAACTTCTCCAAAACTTTAAACTTTGCATACAAAACGGGTGTATTCTCAGTAAATTTTTCTTCATAGAATTTATCATCTTCTTGTAGTTGTTTGAATAACTTTTCTTTGTATTCTTTAAAATTTTTATCTCCATATACTTTATAATTTATCCTATCTTCGGTTAAATTTTTAAATGGAATTTGTTCTTCTTCGGTAAATTCTATCAATGCATGATAGTTTTCTTCCATATCCAATAAAAAATACTTCTTACCTATTCTAGAACCACAATAACGAAAAATACGATAATTTTTCGAACCATCCAACATTGCTTTTAATACACTTTCTTTTTCGATATGCATGTACAGGCAATCACTATAAGTTAGGATTTTACTATTTTCAAAACGTGCAAACTTCTCTATTTCCATTATTTTATTTTCTTGTTTAACATAGTACCATTTTTTCATTCTATCTAAAATTGATTTTTTTCTTTTTTTAGAAATAACATCCCACTTTTTACCTATTGCATCTCTTTCTTTACTAATTTGATAATCTTTTAATCCAATCAATCTTAAATAATTTTGTACTCTTTTTAAATATCTTAATTCTTGCTTACTATATTCTTCTAAAAACTCTTTTGAAATCTCAAATGTTTCAGGATAATCATAAACAGCTTTTACAACTTCATTAAAATTATGTCCATGACTTTCGCTTACCTTATAAAATTCTTTATCACCTTCTCTGTATTTAAAATAAGATAACGATTTATAATGGTATGTAAAACCTGTCATACAGACATTACCTAACGCTTCATAAAGTTCATTTTGTACTTCAAATTCTTTTCTATCTTTATCATAGTAGACCCACTCAAAAGTCTCTCGTTTATCACTCCAATAAGAACAAGGCAAACTACAATTTTTATAATGTCTATACCACCATTTCCTTCTTTTCTCATAATAAAACCATTTTACTTTTTCAAAAAAAGCCATAAATCTTCACCTAAATGTAATTATAGATTCATTTTCTCTTTTTCACAAAGATTTTTTGATTTTAAAAATACAAATTGCAAATAGACTCATACAAAAGAAGAAAAATACTCTATTATTTCGAATATTGGTCATTTGACGTTTCCTATTTCAATCGTTATACTCCTCGTATGAATACAGATATTTTAAACAACATCAATGGATATGCCTTAGACCAAGAGCAAAAAAATTCTATTTTACAAGCTAAAAAATACTCTCTAATTGTTGCAGGAGCAGGTTCTGGAAAAACCTTAACACTTGTTGGAAAAATAGAATACTTAATCAAATGCAAGCAAATCAAACCAGAAGAAATTTTATGTATTTCTTTCACAAACGAAGCAACGAAAAGTCTAAAAAACAAAATTAACATACCCAAGGTAAATGTCTTTACTTTTCATAAATTAGCGATTACCATTTTAAATAAAGAAAACATCGAATACGAAATCGTTCCTGACAATTATCTAGAAGAAAAAATAGACGAATTCTTTACTACTTTACTTTGGACAAACCATTTTCTAAAACAAGAATTTTTAAAAGTTTACAAACATTTTTTTATTACCAAAAAGAGATACAAAGAGTATTTAAAAACAAATCACTACAAAGAGTTAAAAAAAGTCATTGCTTCCTTTATTCATCTTTATAATACACACAATTTAAAACTAACAGAATTTCAAAATTTATTCCAAAAGAAAAAAGACAACCCTCTCCTCTACCTCATCTTTGGTATGATGCACCATTATGAAAAAGAAAAAGAAATACAGGAATACTACGACTTTGACGATTTAATAAAAAAAGCAACAGAACTCTGTAATTCAAAAATCATTTGTCATTACAAAGAAGTCATCATCGACGAATTTCAAGACACTTCAAAACTGCGATTAAAATTTATTAAAAGTGTTGTAAACAATTCTGATGCCAATTTAACGGTTGTAGGAGATGATTTTCAATCCATTTACAAATTTTCAGGATGCGATTTAAACATTTTTTTAAACTTTCAAACTTATTTTCCAGAGGCACAAACATTTAAAATTCAAAATACGTATCGAAACAGTCAAGAACTAATAAAAATTGCTGGAGATTTTGTCATGAAAAACAAAAAACAAATTTATAAAAACTTAAAATCACAAAAACATCTAGAATCACCTATTAAAATAATAAAATATAGAAACAGATACAAAACACTCTTAAAAACCATTCAAAACATCAATACAGGAGAAATTCTTATTTTAGGAAGAAACAATTTTGATATTTATAAATTTATTCCTAAAGAAAAAATAATCTGGAAAGAAAACGGCTACTTTACACTAGAAAACTTTGCATTTTCTTTACGTTATTTAACTATACACAAATCCAAAGGTTTAGAAAGTGACAATGTAATAATTATCAATCTAGAAAATACAGAACTTGGCTTTCCCTCTCAAAAAAAGAATACATCTCTAACCTATTTAATACAAGAAAAAGAAAATTTTTTATACGAAGAAGAACGACGTCTCTTTTATGTAGCACTCACTAGAACCAAAAACCATTGTTATCTTCTAGTTCCTTATGTAAAACCCTCTATCTTTGCAAAAGAAATAAAAAAAGAAATCCATAAATCTTAGATTTCTTCAATTTTCATTAAATTGGTTGTTTTCGTAATCCCTGTTGGAAAACCTCCCGTAATTACTAAAATATCTTTTTTCTCTAAATTCATAAATTCTTTTGCAGATTGTACGCTTGCTTCTAATACTTCATCTACAGAATGTAAAATAGGAACATGTATAGGATAAACTCCCCAATTGAGAGCAAGTCTTCTTTCAATTGCTTCATTAGGACAAGCAGCAAGCACCAAACAATTCGGTTTTAAATTGCTAATTTTTCGAGCTGTAAAGCCACTCACCGTTGCAGCAACAATAGCTTTGGCATGAAGCATATTTGCACTTTCAACCACACTATTTGCAATTGTTTGAGTAATCCCTATCTCTTTTTTATATTGAAACAACTGATTGAAAGTTGCAACACGCTCTGTTTCCTCACAAATGTTTGCCATAAATGCTACAGTTTCAACAGGATACTTACCAACAGTAGATTCTCCTGACAACATCACAGCATCCGTTCCATCGAAAACAGCATTCGCAACATCACTAATTTCTGCTCTTGTTGGTCGAGCATTTTTTTTCATAGATTCCAACATTTCTGTTGCAACAATACAAATCTTACCTTGCTCACGACATTTTCTTATCATTTCTTTTTGTACTAATGGAACAGTTTCCATTTTTGTTTCGGTTCCTAAATCTCCACGAGCAACCATAATTCCTTCAGAAACTTCTAAAATTTCTTCTAAATTTTCAACTCCCAAACCATTCTCAATCTTACAAATAATCGGCATATCTTCTCTACCATGTTCTTTTAAAATTTCTCGAACTTCTAAAACATTTTCTTTATTAGAAACAAAAGAAATAGCCAAAATATCGCCTTCGTGTTCGCAAGCATAAATAATATCTTCACGATCTTGTGCACTAACATAAGGCATAGCAAGTAAAACCCCAGGCACACTTAAACTTTTTTTATTTCCTAGAATTCCACCATGAATAATTTTACAAGTCAGTCCATCTTCTTCCTTAGAAATAACCTCTATTTTCATAAGACCATTCTCAAGTAAAATAAAATTTCCCACAGAAATAGAATCCAAGGCACTAGGATGATTTACACTGATTCTTTCCTCTGTCCCCAAAACTTCTTCTTTTACAATACGAATTGTTTTACCTTCTACAAGATTGATTTCACCCTTCTCTAACATTCCACTACGAAATTCAGGCCCTTTCGAATCATACAACACAGCCACATTGACTCCAGTTCTTTTTCTTACTTCTTTTACAGAAGCCAAACATTTCTCTCTTTCTTCTATAGTAGCATGAGAAAAATTAATACGTGCCACATTCATTCCAGCCTGTACCATTTTTTCCATAACATCTGCTTCATTACTTGATGGTCCAATACTACAAACAATCTTAGTCTTTTTCATATTTACTTCACTCCCTTTGTATTTCAAACGCAAATCATTCTATCATTATATTTTCTATTTGTAAATAGATGTTTTTATTTTACAAATAGAAAACATTTTGCATTTATCCCCACAATTTTTAATATATTTACATATATATAATATTCTTACTAATGATTCAATGAATTATCTTTCATTACTTTTTCTTTTACTATTTCTATTAATTTTTCTTGCATAGGACATAAAAGAGGAATAAGCTCTTCTGCCACATTCTTCACCTTATCTTTATCTAACAATCCATTAGTAAGTAAACTCTTATGAAAGCAATTGATTAGTTTTTCGTCGTTCATTGGTGTACTTTCTATTTGTACTCCATTGATTTTATCAAATACTTTTTTTATATTTTTACTAAAATCATCAAACTTTATAATTTCATACACTTCTCGATATATTTTCTGTCGCAACTTTAAATCTCGCTCTTTTTGTGCTATTTTTTTGTTCCATGCCTCTTTTTCATCCAGCCAATTTTCTATCAAAAGATTTCTTTTTTCCTCATTTACTTCTTTTAAAATCTCTTTCTTTTTTTCTTCAAGAGATAAAAACTCATCATCGTAGTTAAAATCTCTCCATCTTTCATAATAAGTATGTAAACAATCAATCGCCATAACAAGAAGTTCAGGAGCTAATTGAATTTCACAAGGTACACCATCTAAATAAAAATGCAAATGAATTCCATAATATCCAGAATTTTTAACTTTAAAACTACCTGTTGTATCTTTAAATACTTCTTTTATCTTTTTTATTAAAGGAACAACATTTTCGTACTCTGTAATAATTGTAATTCTTAATAAATCATTAATACCACTATTAGCAAAATGAAATTCTTTTTTATTTTTAGCTTTGTTGTATAACCTCTGCATTTTACTAATAATAGAGTTAACAGACTTTGGCTTTGGATTTACATATTCTTTAAATTCTTTTACATGCCAAACGATGCCATATTTTTTAAAAATATTTTCCATAATTTGTTGATTTGTCATTAGCTAACCTCCTTTCATTCTAACTTTTTAAAGACTAAAAAAAGCCCATTATCTGGACTACAAACTCAAAATTTGGTGCCCAAGGCCGGACTTGAACCGGCACGGGCTTTAACACCCGCAGGATTTTAAGTCCTGTGCGTCTACCTATTCCGCCACTTGGGCATGGCACTTGTCTTAATTTACATAAGACTCTTTAAGTATAATATCAAAAAATAAAATAATCAAGCATTTTTTTGAATAAAAGCCATAAAAAGCTAATATTTTCAGTTGACATAGAAAAAACTGCTATGTTATAATCAATTTGTCGCTGGAGGAATACCCAAGTCTGGTTGAAGGGGCCGGTCTTGAAAACCGATAGGTCGCGCAAGCGGCGCAGGGGTTCGAATCCCTTTTCCTCCGCCATTTGATTTTTATTTATCGCGGGATGGAGCAGCTCGGTAGCTCGTCGGGCTCATAACCCGAAGGTCGTAGGTTCAAATCCTTCTCCCGCAACCAATTGGTCCCGTAGTGTAGCGGTCTATCACGTCTGCCTGTCACGCAGAAGATCGAGGGTTCAAATCCCTTCGGGACCGCCATTGATGGCTTCATAGCTCAGTCGGTAGAGCAGAGGACTGAAAATCCTTGTGTCGCTGGTTCAATT
>CANSRH010000025.1 GCA_947649365.1 uncultured Mycoplasmatota bacterium
AAATGGTATTTATGACGTGGAAAATGGTATTTATGACGTGGAAAATGGTATTTATAACCTCTGAAAGAATTGATATGAGTGCTTTTTGAAAGCCCCTAAAGTATTTAAAAGTATTTAAAAGTATTCTTTAAAGTATTTAATTAATAGAATGAGCTATTATTTTTCTATTTCTTTTGAAGAAAAGTTAACTAAAAAACAACTGAAAAAGGAGTGAGAGAAAAACACTCTCACATTTTACTTGCAACAGTCGCTATACGCTCCTTTGCTAAAAATAAAAAGATATCAATCAACGAACTTTTTAAATAGTTAAAAAACGCAAATAAACAGCCCTTTAAGCTATTTTAAGAGTGACATCATAGATTTACTCGCCAAGCGTCTTTCAGACGGTCAGGGCAAGCCCTAACAACCCTAGGTGTAAAACAAATATCAAAGAGCAATTGTCCAGATCATTTCCACCACTGCCACCATCTTTTATTTTCTATATTTTCTTCTAGTAGTTTTATATTCTTTTGTTGCTCGTAAAGTAATAATTGTTGTTGCTGGTCTAACAAAGCATGAAGTTTTTTTATTTGTTCTTTTTGCTCTTCATCATGCTTTTTAAGTAAGTTTATTTGCTCTTTTAAGCTCTCAACAAGCATTACATCGACCATTTCATCGTTTCTTGATGAAATGAAACGCTCTTCATTTTTTACTTGCTTAAAGCTCTCTATTATAGCGTTTGTAGTCGTTTCATCATACATGTTAGCGTTTCGTTTCTTAAACGTTTCGTGAAATGAGTTGGCTTTTAAAAACCTAAATAGAGTAGGCTTAGAAACGCCTATAATATCAGCTATTTCTTTCATTGTCTTATACGTTTCATCATTTCTCAAAGCGTTCAACTCCGTTTCACAGTGATATGCAGTATTGTATCGAAGATTGATAACAAAATAAAGAGAACGTAGATGCGTTCTCTTTATCCAATAACCATATTAAATTTTATTTGATTAACATAAGTCACGTTATAATTAACTAAAAAAATTGTTTTTTTAATTTTTATAATTTATACTAACTTAAGATAAATAAATCAAATAAAAATAAGTGAGTGATCTTCATATGCTTCGGAGTATTTCTAAATAGCACATTTTAATATAGCTGAAAAACAAAGGCTTATTTGGTGTGCTCTTAAAGAAATACTCTCGAACTATAATTAGAAGGTCGTGAACAATAGACTTCTATGGTATTTGCGATGAGTATTTTTGCGAACATAAATCCATAGAAGTCTTTTTTTGATGAAAAAAATTATTAATGTAGGAATTGTCGCTCATGTAGACGCTGGAAAAACATCTTTAACAGAAAGTTTGTATAGTAGAACCCATGAAAATTATAAGCAAGGAAGTATTAAGAAGGGTGATACTATTACTGATACCCTTGATTTAGAGAAAGAAAGAGGCATTACAATAAAAACAGCTTCTGTTTCTTTAGAGTGGTGTCAAACAAAAATAAATTTGGTTGATATGCCTGGACATATTGAATTTTATGGTGAAGTAGTGAGGTCACTAAACGTTATTGATATAGCTGTTTTAGTCGTTTCAAGTTTAGGAGAACTCCCAACTCAAACAAGAAGGATTTTTGATACATTACAAGAAGCCAAGATACCGACTATCTTTTTCTTAAATAAAATAGATATAGAAACAGCAAGACCAGAATATCTGATTTCTGAAATCAAGAATAAATTGACGAGTCATCTTGTTCTAGTAGAATCCTTGTTTAGTCAAGAAAGTAGAGATACTTTAATCGAAAACAGTCCTTATCTACTTGAAAAGTTTATGAATGATGTATTAATAAGTGAAATAGAGCTAAAAAATGAGTTGAACCAACGAACTTTAATGAATGAAAGTTATCCTTTAATTTTAGGTTCGGCTGTGACAGGAGAAGGGATAGATACTTTATTAAATTTATTAGGTAGCTTTGATTTAGTTGATAAAAGTAAGGATAATTTATCTGCATATTTATATAAAATTACTTTTATGAATGGTCAAAAACAAGCTTATTTTAGATTACTATCCGGTGAAATAAGTAAGAACCAAACTTATTTGTTAAATAATCAAGAAGAAAAGAAGCTACCACGTTTTTTAGTATTACAAGACAACCAATTTGTAGAAGCAAATAGTATTCAAACAGGAGATATTTTTATGTTTCCAAAATGTAAAGAATTAAAGATTCAAGATTTCTTAGGAGAACCTTTAACTAATGAGCTATCTTTACCTAGCCCAAGTTTAAAAATCACTTTCCAAGTTGGGGAAGAAGAGAGAATGACGTTACTAGACTTATTAACTGAATTATCAGAAGAAGATCCATTACTTGATTTCTCAATTGATAAAGAAACTTCAGAAATCTCAATGAAAATTTTTGGTCGAGTTCAACGAGAATACTTAGAAGAAACTATACGCAGACGTTACTCTTTTAAGACGCTTAAATTATCATTACCAACAATTGTTTATAAAGAAATTATAGAAGAAATAGGAATAGGCACAATTGATGTAGATGAATCACTTAATCCCTATTGGGCAACGATGACCTTGAAAGTTGAACCGAGTAACCTATCAGGCATTCAATTTGATAGTTTAGTGACAACAGGTTATCTGAAACAGTCATTTCAAAATGCTATTAAAGATAGTGTGTTTAGTTCAACTAAAACAGGTCTTTATGATTTTGAATTAACCAATGTAAAAGTAACGTTGACAGATGCTGAATTTTTTAGTCCAGTCAGTACACCATCTGAATTTAGAAAGTTAACACCATATGCATTGTATAAAGCATTGTTAAATTCTAAAACAGTCATTGTAGAACCAGTAGTAGAGATAGATGTATCTGCAAATAAAGATTATTTAGGGAAGGCTATTAGTGAACTCGGAAAATTAGAGGGAAATGTCTTAAATGTATCAGAGGTAGAAGATGAATTTAATTTAATTGCAAAGTTACCTCAATCTTTATTTTTAATATTTGAAGAAAAGAGTAATGAACTATTTAATGGACAAGCCTATATAAAAAATAAAATTGTATCTTATCAAGAAGTGGTAGATAAAAGTTTATATCAACAAGGAAAAGTTGATAGGATAAAATCTTTATTAATTAAAGGGAAAGAGTGAAGAAATGAATTCTAATTCGTCAAACCATAAATCACAATACAACAAATTATTACTTTGGCTTTGCTTTTTATCTTTCTTTAGTGTACTAAATGAAATGGTTCTAAATGTATCTTTTCCTGATGTAGCGAATTACTTTGGAAAAGCTCCTGCAAGTATAAATTGGATTAATACATCGTTCATGTTAAGTTTTTCTGTAGGAACAGCCATATATGGCAAAGTTTCTGATTATGTTGGTATTAAGAAACTGTTATTAACAGGAATTTTATTAAATTGTATAGGTTCAATTATGGGTTTTATAGGTCATACATCATTTCCTGTATTATTATTATCACGATTCATTCAAGGTACAGGAGCTGCAGCTTTTCCTGCGTTAATTATGGTGGTTGTTGCTAAATATATTCCAAGGGAGAGCCAGGGAAAGGCTTTTGGACTTATTGGTTCCATTGTTGCAATGGGTGAAGCTCTAGGTCCATCTATCGGTGGAATGATAGCTGAATATATTCATTGGTCTTATCTATTGATATTACCTTTAGGAACTTTAATATCAGTTCCTTTTCTTATCAAAATGCTTGATCATGAACCGATTAAAAAGGGAAGTTTTGATTTTATAGGATTAGTATTAATGTCGTTAAGCATAGTAACTTTTATGGTGTTTACCACATCATATAAATTATATTTCTTAGGAATAAGTTTCGTTATTTTCATTATTTTTATTAAGCACATAAAAAAAGTGGATGAGCCGTTTATTGAGCCTAAATTAGGTGAAAACCGATCTTTTATGGTTGGTATTGTTTGTGGAGGTCTTTTTTTTGGAACGGTGGCAGGATTTATTTCAATGGTTCCTTATATGATGAGAGATTTATATCAGTTAAGTACACTTGCCATTGGTAACGGGATTATCTTTCCAGGAGCTGTTAGTGTCATTATTTTTGGTTACTTTGGTGGAATACTAGTAGATAAAAAAGGACCAATATTCGTGTTAACTATAGGAGCTATGTTGTTATCAATTAGTTTTCTATTGGCTGCACTGTTTGTTGAAACGACACCTTTTTTAATTACTATATTAATTATTTTTATATTTGGAGGTCTGTCCTTTACAAAAACGGTTATATCTACAATTGTTTCAAGTAGTTTAACTACAAAAGAAAGTGGTTCAGGAATGAGTTTACTTAATTTTACAAGTTTCTTATCTGAAGGACTAGGAATCGCAGTTGTAGGAGGATTACTGTCTGTAGACATACTAAATAAAAAAATTATTCCTATAAATGTTTCTTCTCAATCATATTTATATAGCAATATGTTACTTATTTTTTCTATAATAATTATTTTTAGTTGGTTAATTACTATCAAAGTGTACTCTGAGCCAAAAATAAAATAGTTATTTAACCTCTTAGTTACCATAATCAGATGTTATACCGAGCTGTAGACTTACCAAGAGTTACAGACGTTAAGATTGTGAAAATCGACTTGTCTACCCAAAATCAAAAAGCAGAACCTTGATTTAACAAGGTTCTGCTTTTTTTGACTTAGTGAAATTTGTAATCGTGAGTTAGACGGTTTTTGTTATTTTTAAGTTTAATATTACTGGTAATGTTAAACTTTTTTAGCGAGACATACCTCTACTTTTTCGTTGCTCTATTTGTTTTTCTCGTGTGATCAATTGTTTTAACCACGTTGTTAACTGCTGAATCCATTGAGTTAAACGATTTTCAGGGATATATCGCTTTACTTTATTTTCTTCAAGAGTTTCTTTCCAATCAGAACACTCATAAGAATCTCGTGGTTTTTCATCATTTTCAAGTTTTTCTAAAATAACTCGACCTTCGTACTCTACTTGAGACATAGAAAAATCAGATTTCCCTGTATCTTTTAATAAACTCTTCAGAACTCTATTATTATCCCTTACTTGTAGTGTATGTTCTTGCGTTTCTTCTAAGTCTTGTTTCAGACTTCTATTTTCTTGTTTTAAATGATTAATATGATTATCTCGCCCATCAAGTTGAACTTTATGATTAGCTATTTTTTCTGTTAAGTTTTTGACCTTTTTATTTAGATTATAGTTGGTAGTCTTGGTTAATTCAGCTTCTTTTTGAACTCCACCCATAAACTCTTTTAAATTAGTTAAATTTTTGGTATCAACAATCGTTTTTCCTAAAAATGTTTTTTCAAATTGATTGGTTAAATGAGTCCATTGATCTTGGACGTCATACACATTTTGAGTTGAAACACCTATATTTTTTACTTCTTTTATTTTTTTATTGATATGCTCTTTTCTTTGAGATAGCTCTGTTTCTTTTTCAGCGATTTCTTTCGCCATTTTTTTAATAATTTTAACGTCATCAATGCCAATTGTTTGATTATTTAAAATGCCCTCCTGGTAAATATGAGGAATTTGTTGTTTGAGATATTTGTCCAGGTCTTGATGAAAAGAAGATAGTTCTTTCCTGGTTAAAACTTCTTTGGCAGAGACTTTTTCACGTTGTTTTTTTTCGTCAAAAACAACAGGAATAAAAGCATAATGCAAGTGAGGAGTCGTTTCATCATAATGAACGGTTGCAGATAACACATTTTGATTACCGTATCGTTCATTCAAAAAATCGACTGTCGATTTAAAAAATTCTTTTTGAGTACTCATTGTCTCTTGTTCAAGTGATTTAGGAAGTGTCACAATCCAATCAGCCATAACTTTAACATCAGCACGATTAAAGCAATAAACCTCGGCTAATCTATTTTTTAACCGTTGGTTCATATCGCCTTCTTTATCACACAAATCATAATTTAAATAAGTTCGTTCTGAATCAATATCAGGGTTAGAATGATTTGTTGTTTTTCTTTCAATGTGAATGGATAATCCGTTCACTGAACCTTGGGTAAATTTTTCAACGTGAGCCATGAGAAAACCTCCTAAATAAGTTGAGTTCATCATAGCATGGTTAGAAAGCCAATTCAATTTGGTATAGCCCGTTATACCAAAATAAATTTTGGACGGGCTCGCCGAGGGGTCTTGCAGACGGCTAGTCGGCTTTTCAAGCCGAGTATCAGCGACCCAATTGGGTCAATTAGCTGATACCTGTTTGACGATTTGCTGCCCTACTTTTTCAGTAGGTGTGCAAACATCAAACCAAAATAAAAACCCCCTTCGACTTTTCAGTCAGGGGGCTTTTATATTTAAGTGCATTTAATTTTGAAGATTACCCTCAAAATATAAACTAAAAGCATCAACGTTATTACTAATCGTTTGATGAAAACGAGTGATATTTTTGAACGTAAATTCATCACTATGATTTTCAAAGTATCTTCTTAACTGAATTACATTTTTTAAATCATTATCTGCAATAGCAGTTAATAATTCATTTTTAAATTTACCAGTCATCTTACAAAAATCTCCTAGCTACTTTTCTTTTCTTTATTTCGCCAAATATCAATTAAACCAACTATAAATAAAAATACTGGAATAAATAAACGATTTAAATTATCAATCGGATCTCCTAATAACGTTACTGCAACAATAGCAATAATGCTTATAACCGAATATTTTATTATAAAAGCTATATATGGATGTTTTAAAAAATATTCTTTTATATTATTCAAAATAGTTAGCCCCTATCTCTTCTCATATAAAATTCTACTTTACCCTTATTACTTAAATTCATTTTTCTTCTTTAGCCACATACCGTCAATCATCTTGTTAATCGCTAAAGTGTTGTAGTTAATGGCTACGTCAAACCAATCATCAGAATGTTTAATACAAATCATCAAGAAATCAGCATAATTATCAATTTCATTATCGTATATAAAAGTTACAATATCTTTCATTACAGCCATTTTACTTGTTTTAGTTAATTCAAAATAACTTTCAACATCAGCACCACCATGAGCAACAATCTCATCTCTTGAGTATTGATATTTTTCAGGATTATCCAAATGAATAAAATACCTAATCATTCCACGTCCTGAACCAACTTTTTGTGGTTTAGGCGTATTTAATGGCGCAATGATTTTTTCAACCGCTTTTTGCGTAATAGGACCATCTGCAGTTAACAAAATATGCCAATGAGCCTTTTTAGGCGTTCCGTCAGGGTTTTCATCTTTATCATGAAGTGGGCTTTCAATCCATTTCATATGTGTTTCGTCTAAAATTTGTCGCCAATTAAAAGGAGCACTTTCAGGATATACGATAAACGACCAATCTCGACCTTTTACTACTTTTTCACTCATGTTATAATAACCTCACAATCAATAAACTAATTTTTTAGCTCCTTTTGCAGAAGGGGCTTTTTTTATTTAAATAAACTTCCACGTTCATAAGCTTGATTTACTAAAAAATGAATCAAACCAGATTTTGTCATGCCATACTGTTTTGCCAACTCATTTATTTTTTCATCAGTCCCAACTGCAATCGACAAAGTGATTTTCTTTTTCTTGTTTTTATCCATTTCCTCACTCATTTTCACACCCTCCTTTTTAATTTTTAAGTAATTATACAAATAAAAACGACCATTGTAAATACATATATTTACAAATATTTACAAAAAAAACGGTTTTTTTAGCAAAAAAAGGGGTCTAAAAGCTGATATATAAATGATTTATAGGCTTTTTTTGAATGGCACAATGCACATTGCACTCCTGGGGGGGTGTCGTAGTACCCCCCCAGAAGTTGGTCGATTTTTTTCAAAATCTCCCCCAGAGTTTTTTTGTTTTCAACCTTTTTTTAACAAAAAACATCTAAAAACACTGTTATATCAGCATTTATTTAGTTATTATAAAAATGTAGTTATTTCTATATAGTATCAAGACAAGAAGAAACTCGTTTTCAACTCGTTTCAAATTCCCAAGTTAGGAGGGATAAAATGAAAAATAATAATGTAACAGAAAAAGATTTATTTTATATTTTAGATTTATTTGAACACATGAAAGTAACTTATTGGTTAGATGGTGGCTGGGGGGTAGATGTATTAACTGGAAAACAACAAAGAGAACACAGAGATATAGATATAGATTTTGACGCTCAACACACTCAAAAAGTTATACAAAAATTAGAAGATATCGGATACAAAATAGAAGTTGATTGGATGCCTTCACGTATGGAACTTAAGCATGAAGAATATGGGTATTTAGATATTCATCCTATAAATCTAAATGATGATGGATCAATTACCCAAGCAAACCCAGAAGGTGGTAATTATGTTTTCCAAAATGACTGGTTTTCAGAAACTAATTACAAAGGTCGAAAAATACCATGTATTTCAAAAGAAGCTCAACTTCTTTTTCATTCTGGTTATGATTTAACAGAAAAAGACCATTTTGATATAAAAAATTTAAAATCAATAACATAATTGCTTTATTCCAATTGCTTTATTGACGTTGAACCTCGGAACCCTTTTAAAAACCGTGGGCTTCCGCCCACACCTGACAAACGCAATGCGTTTGATCATGCCTCTGAAAAGTGAGTAAACAGTCATACCTGTTGGCTTTTCTGTCGGTTTACAAAAGCTAAATGACAACAAAAAAAGCTGCAAGGGTAAATGCACTCACTACGTTCGCCCTTGCTGCTTTTTCTATTGCCATTTTTAACGCTTATGCCGACGAAAAGACCTAACAGGTATAAATATACTCGAATTGATTTAAAACGTCTTAAAACGAAAATATGAGCTTCTAACGACCTCTTTCGAGGTCATCTCCACTTCTCTCTTGTACTTTTTCTTGCTGATGTGTTTTAAATTTCTCAAAAATATCAATGCCTAGTGTTTTCTGCACAAAGTCACTCACATAGCTAGCAAATTGCTTTAACACACTTAATTCTTGCTTAGTCGTTTTTAACGTTTTTGCTGTTTCTTGATATTTCGTCATGTACGTTAAGCGTTCTTGATATTCTCCTTCTGCTTTCCTTTCCGCTACTTGTAATTCTCGTTTCGCAACTGGCATGTATTGATAGGCTTCTTTCAACGTCTCAAAGTCATCTTTTGCTACTTTCACGTAGCCGGTATCGATTTCTTCTCGCTTCAGTAAGCCGATTTTCTCTTTGATTGGTTTACTATCAATGCGTGTGGTTTCAACTTTTTGCTTTACGCTCTCGTACTGCACATAATCCTGCTTTAGCGTATCTGTTTGACTTATCAGTGTCTCTTTACGGTCGTTCAAATCTTTAAGTTCCTGTTTTAGGGCTTTTTCACGCAGTTGTAGCTGTTTTAGCTCTTGCACCGTCTCAACACCCACAGTTTGTCCGTTGACGACACCACGCTCATATATTTGCGGTATTTCGGCCTTCAAATGCTTATCTAAGTCATCATGAAAACTTTGTAAGTGATTGCGATTTAACACAATCTTTGCCGACACTTTTTCTCGTTGCTTTTTCTCGTCATAAACAACAGGCACAAACGCATAGTGCATGTGCGGTGTCGTTTCGTCCATATGCACATTCGCCGAGATATTATTTTCTTCGCCATACTGCTTATCTAAAAAATCTTTCGTTGCTTGAAAAAATTGCCGTTGTTCATCTGCTGGTCTATCTTCCAACTCTTTTGGTAATGTCACTATCCAATCCGCAACTGCCTTAACATCTTTTCTGTTCATGCAATAGACTTGTTCTAATCGTTCGTTCAAGCGACTAATCGTATCCCCTTGATTTTGATTTAAGTCATAATTTAAATGCGACTTTGAAACATCAATATCCTTGTTTGCATGATTTTCTGTTTTTCTGTCCAAATGATTACTTAATCCTTGAATTGCACCTCTAGTATATTTCGCCACATGAGCCATAAAAAACACCCCCATAAATATAAAACTCAAATTAACTTTAACACACCAAATTAATTTTGGTATAGCTCGTTATACCAAAATAAATTTTGGACTCGGTCTGCGACGCTTTTCGACTGAGACCAGTCGAGCTAAAACGTTCCGCTTAAATCGTCTGTGGACGATTTATCACCTTCACTTTTTTAGCTTACAGCAAGTCCAAATTGTTGCCAATTTAGACTTGCTGCTTTTTATATTTCAACGGTGGCTAGATTGCCAATGATTGAAATATAAAAAAAGAACCTTAGTAGGTTCTTTCAAAATTTAAATAGATGTATCTGTAATCATGATTTCATAGCCAACAACTTTTCGTCCTCTTTTTTGTGTGGTAACGAAAAATTCACATGCAATCTTTTCTTCCAATTCTTCGATAGAGCGTGTAATAACTTTTTGAAAAAATTGTCCTGCAGGCATACGAGAATCTTTACCTAAAAACCATGACTGCCAACTTTCTAAATCAGCAGAAATAGTTGTATATTTTTCTCGCCCCCTTCTATGAGATTCCCAAAGCTTTAACATAATTAGTGAATACTTCCCGTTAATTCTAGAAAGTTCATTTAATCTAAAGCTATAAAAATGTTCTTTCAAATCAAAAACTAAAGGAGCAGCATCTTCAGAAAATTTAAATCTAACAACACCGTTCTCTAAAAATTTAATTCTAGAAAATAATTGAGTCATTAAAATACCACTTACACCATTTTCAACTATAGGTAAATACAAAGCAGTATTTTCATTTAATTTTTTAAAAGCTTTAGCAATCCTAGTATATGAATCGCCTGAAGTATTAAGATTAAAATGTTTAATGATTTCCAATGCAGATACTTCATATTCATCGTCTAATTTAGAGTCTTTTCTAACATAGCTAAAACAGTAATCAAGAACACGTTGTTCAAAAGATTTTAAGCCACCAAACGACTTAGCTAAATCATTTCCCTGAACTACTAAGTAATCTTGACGTGCTAATAAATCTTTTATTGCTAGCTCAGCTTTCTTATTTTTCAAATTATACACCTCTATCCATCTAATTATACAATAATACCAAAAAAACGGAACAAATACAAATTAGGTATTTATGACGTGGAAAATGGTATTTATGACGTGGAAAATGGTATTTATGACGTGGAAAATGGTATTTATGACGTGGAAAATGGTATTTATAACCTCTGAAAGAATTGATATGAGTGCTTTTTGAAAGCCCCTAAAGTATTTAAAAGTATTTAAAAGTATTCTTTAAAGTATTTAATTAATAGAATGAGCTATTATTTTTCTATTTCTTTTGAAGAAAAGTTAACTAAAAAACAACTGAAAAAGGAGTGAGAGAAAAACACTCTCACATTTTACTTGCAACAGTCGCTATACGCTCCTTTGCTAAAAATAAAAAGATATCAATCAACGAACTTTTTAAATAGTTAAAAAACGCAAATAAACAGCCCTTTAAGCTATTTTAAGAGTGACATCATAGATTTACTCGCCAAGCGTCTTTCAGACGGTCAGGGCAAGCCCTAACAACCCTAGGTGTAAAACAAATATCAAAGAGCAATTGTCCAGATCATTTCCACCACTGCCACCATCTTTTATTTTCTATATTTTCTTCTAGTAGTTTTATATTCTTTTGTTGCTCGTAAAGTAATAATTGTTGTTGCTGGTCTAACAAAGCATGAAGTTTTTTTATTTGTTCTTTTTGCTCTTCATCATGCTTTTTAAGTAAGTTTATTTGCTCTTTTAAGCTCTCAACAAGCATTACATCGACCATTTCATCGTTTCTTGATGAAATGAAACGCTCTTCATTTTTTACTTGCTTAAAGCTCTCTATTATAGCGTTTGTAGTCGTTTCATCATACATGTTAGCGTTTCGTTTCTTAAACGTTTCGTGAAATGAGTTGGCTTTTAAAAACCTAAATAGAGTAGGCTTAGAAACGCCTATAATATCAGCTATTTCTTTCATTGTCTTATACGTTTCATCATTTCTCAAAGCGTTCAACTCCGTTTCACAGTGATATGCAGTATTGTATCGAAGATTGATAACAAAATAAAGAGAACGTAGATGCGTTCTCTTTATCCAATAACCATATTAAATTTTATTTGATTAACATAAGTCACGTTATAATTAACTAAAAAAATTGTTTTTTTAATTTTTATAATTTATACTAACTTAAGATAAATAAATCAAATAAAAATAAGTGAGTGATCTTCATATGCTTCGGAGTATTTCTAAATAGCACATTTTAATATAGCTGAAAAACAAAGGCTTATTTGGTGTGCTCTTAAAGAAATACTCTCGAACTATAATTAGAAGGTCGTGAACAATAGACTTCTATGGTATTTGCGATGAGTATTTTTGCGAACATAAATCCATAGAAGTCTTTTTTTGATGAAAAAAATTATTAATGTAGGAATTGTCGCTCATGTAGACGCTGGAAAAACATCTTTAACAGAAAGTTTGTATAGTAGAACCCATGAAAATTATAAGCAAGGAAGTATTAAGAAGGGTGATACTATTACTGATACCCTTGATTTAGAGAAAGAAAGAGGCATTACAATAAAAACAGCTTCTGTTTCTTTAGAGTGGTGTCAAACAAAAATAAATTTGGTTGATATGCCTGGACATATTGAATTTTATGGTGAAGTAGTGAGGTCACTAAACGTTATTGATATAGCTGTTTTAGTCGTTTCAAGTTTAGGAGAACTCCCAACTCAAACAAGAAGGATTTTTGATACATTACAAGAAGCCAAGATACCGACTATCTTTTTCTTAAATAAAATAGATATAGAAACAGCAAGACCAGAATATCTGATTTCTGAAATCAAGAATAAATTGACGAGTCATCTTGTTCTAGTAGAATCCTTGTTTAGTCAAGAAAGTAGAGATACTTTAATCGAAAACAGTCCTTATCTACTTGAAAAGTTTATGAATGATGTATTAATAAGTGAAATAGAGCTAAAAAATGAGTTGAACCAACGAACTTTAATGAATGAAAGTTATCCTTTAATTTTAGGTTCGGCTGTGACAGGAGAAGGGATAGATACTTTATTAAATTTATTAGGTAGCTTTGATTTAGTTGATAAAAGTAAGGATAATTTATCTGCATATTTATATAAAATTACTTTTATGAATGGTCAAAAACAAGCTTATTTTAGATTACTATCCGGTGAAATAAGTAAGAACCAAACTTATTTGTTAAATAATCAAGAAGAAAAGAAGCTACCACGTTTTTTAGTATTACAAGACAACCAATTTGTAGAAGCAAATAGTATTCAAACAGGAGATATTTTTATGTTTCCAAAATGTAAAGAATTAAAGATTCAAGATTTCTTAGGAGAACCTTTAACTAATGAGCTATCTTTACCTAGCCCAAGTTTAAAAATCACTTTCCAAGTTGGGGAAGAAGAGAGAATGACGTTACTAGACTTATTAACTGAATTATCAGAAGAAGATCCATTACTTGATTTCTCAATTGATAAAGAAACTTCAGAAATCTCAATGAAAATTTTTGGTCGAGTTCAACGAGAATACTTAGAAGAAACTATACGCAGACGTTACTCTTTTAAGACGCTTAAATTATCATTACCAACAATTGTTTATAAAGAAATTATAGAAGAAATAGGAATAGGCACAATTGATGTAGATGAATCACTTAATCCCTATTGGGCAACGATGACCTTGAAAGTTGAACCGAGTAACCTATCAGGCATTCAATTTGATAGTTTAGTGACAACAGGTTATCTGAAACAGTCATTTCAAAATGCTATTAAAGATAGTGTGTTTAGTTCAACTAAAACAGGTCTTTATGATTTTGAATTAACCAATGTAAAAGTAACGTTGACAGATGCTGAATTTTTTAGTCCAGTCAGTACACCATCTGAATTTAGAAAGTTAACACCATATGCATTGTATAAAGCATTGTTAAATTCTAAAACAGTCATTGTAGAACCAGTAGTAGAGATAGATGTATCTGCAAATAAAGATTATTTAGGGAAGGCTATTAGTGAACTCGGAAAATTAGAGGGAAATGTCTTAAATGTATCAGAGGTAGAAGATGAATTTAATTTAATTGCAAAGTTACCTCAATCTTTATTTTTAATATTTGAAGAAAAGAGTAATGAACTATTTAATGGACAAGCCTATATAAAAAATAAAATTGTATCTTATCAAGAAGTGGTAGATAAAAGTTTATATCAACAAGGAAAAGTTGATAGGATAAAATCTTTATTAATTAAAGGGAAAGAGTGAAGAAATGAATTCTAATTCGTCAAACCATAAATCACAATACAACAAATTATTACTTTGGCTTTGCTTTTTATCTTTCTTTAGTGTACTAAATGAAATGGTTCTAAATGTATCTTTTCCTGATGTAGCGAATTACTTTGGAAAAGCTCCTGCAAGTATAAATTGGATTAATACATCGTTCATGTTAAGTTTTTCTGTAGGAACAGCCATATATGGCAAAGTTTCTGATTATGTTGGTATTAAGAAACTGTTATTAACAGGAATTTTATTAAATTGTATAGGTTCAATTATGGGTTTTATAGGTCATACATCATTTCCTGTATTATTATTATCACGATTCATTCAAGGTACAGGAGCTGCAGCTTTTCCTGCGTTAATTATGGTGGTTGTTGCTAAATATATTCCAAGGGAGAGCCAGGGAAAGGCTTTTGGACTTATTGGTTCCATTGTTGCAATGGGTGAAGCTCTAGGTCCATCTATCGGTGGAATGATAGCTGAATATATTCATTGGTCTTATCTATTGATATTACCTTTAGGAACTTTAATATCAGTTCCTTTTCTTATCAAAATGCTTGATCATGAACCGATTAAAAAGGGAAGTTTTGATTTTATAGGATTAGTATTAATGTCGTTAAGCATAGTAACTTTTATGGTGTTTACCACATCATATAAATTATATTTCTTAGGAATAAGTTTCGTTATTTTCATTATTTTTATTAAGCACATAAAAAAAGTGGATGAGCCGTTTATTGAGCCTAAATTAGGTGAAAACCGATCTTTTATGGTTGGTATTGTTTGTGGAGGTCTTTTTTTTGGAACGGTGGCAGGATTTATTTCAATGGTTCCTTATATGATGAGAGATTTATATCAGTTAAGTACACTTGCCATTGGTAACGGGATTATCTTTCCAGGAGCTGTTAGTGTCATTATTTTTGGTTACTTTGGTGGAATACTAGTAGATAAAAAAGGACCAATATTCGTGTTAACTATAGGAGCTATGTTGTTATCAATTAGTTTTCTATTGGCTGCACTGTTTGTTGAAACGACACCTTTTTTAATTACTATATTAATTATTTTTATATTTGGAGGTCTGTCCTTTACAAAAACGGTTATATCTACAATTGTTTCAAGTAGTTTAACTACAAAAGAAAGTGGTTCAGGAATGAGTTTACTTAATTTTACAAGTTTCTTATCTGAAGGACTAGGAATCGCAGTTGTAGGAGGATTACTGTCTGTAGACATACTAAATAAAAAAATTATTCCTATAAATGTTTCTTCTCAATCATATTTATATAGCAATATGTTACTTATTTTTTCTATAATAATTATTTTTAGTTGGTTAATTACTATCAAAGTGTACTCTGAGCCAAAAATAAAATAGTTATTTAACCTCTTAGTTACCATAATCAGATGTTATACCGAGCTGTAGACTTACCAAGAGTTACAGACGTTAAGATTGTGAAAATCGACTTGTCTACCCAAAATCAAAAAGCAGAACCTTGATTTAACAAGGTTCTGCTTTTTTTGACTTAGTGAAATTTGTAATCGTGAGTTAGACGGTTTTTGTTATTTTTAAGTTTAATATTACTGGTAATGTTAAACTTTTTTAGCGAGACATACCTCTACTTTTTCGTTGCTCTATTTGTTTTTCTCGTGTGATCAATTGTTTTAACCACGTTGTTAACTGCTGAATCCATTGAGTTAAACGATTTTCAGGGATATATCGCTTTACTTTATTTTCTTCAAGAGTTTCTTTCCAATCAGAACACTCATAAGAATCTCGTGGTTTTTCATCATTTTCAAGTTTTTCTAAAATAACTCGACCTTCGTACTCTACTTGAGACATAGAAAAATCAGATTTCCCTGTATCTTTTAATAAACTCTTCAGAACTCTATTATTATCCCTTACTTGTAGTGTATGTTCTTGCGTTTCTTCTAAGTCTTGTTTCAGACTTCTATTTTCTTGTTTTAAATGATTAATATGATTATCTCGCCCATCAAGTTGAACTTTATGATTAGCTATTTTTTCTGTTAAGTTTTTGACCTTTTTATTTAGATTATAGTTGGTAGTCTTGGTTAATTCAGCTTCTTTTTGAACTCCACCCATAAACTCTTTTAAATTAGTTAAATTTTTGGTATCAACAATCGTTTTTCCTAAAAATGTTTTTTCAAATTGATTGGTTAAATGAGTCCATTGATCTTGGACGTCATACACATTTTGAGTTGAAACACCTATATTTTTTACTTCTTTTATTTTTTTATTGATATGCTCTTTTCTTTGAGATAGCTCTGTTTCTTTTTCAGCGATTTCTTTCGCCATTTTTTTAATAATTTTAACGTCATCAATGCCAATTGTTTGATTATTTAAAATGCCCTCCTGGTAAATATGAGGAATTTGTTGTTTGAGATATTTGTCCAGGTCTTGATGAAAAGAAGATAGTTCTTTCCTGGTTAAAACTTCTTTGGCAGAGACTTTTTCACGTTGTTTTTTTTCGTCAAAAACAACAGGAATAAAAGCATAATGCAAGTGAGGAGTCGTTTCATCATAATGAACGGTTGCAGATAACACATTTTGATTACCGTATCGTTCATTCAAAAAATCGACTGTCGATTTAAAAAATTCTTTTTGAGTACTCATTGTCTCTTGTTCAAGTGATTTAGGAAGTGTCACAATCCAATCAGCCATAACTTTAACATCAGCACGATTAAAGCAATAAACCTCGGCTAATCTATTTTTTAACCGTTGGTTCATATCGCCTTCTTTATCACACAAATCATAATTTAAATAAGTTCGTTCTGAATCAATATCAGGGTTAGAATGATTTGTTGTTTTTCTTTCAATGTGAATGGATAATCCGTTCACTGAACCTTGGGTAAATTTTTCAACGTGAGCCATGAGAAAACCTCCTAAATAAGTTGAGTTCATCATAGCATGGTTAGAAAGCCAATTCAATTTGGTATAGCCCGTTATACCAAAATAAATTTTGGACGGGCTCGCCGAGGGGTCTTGCAGACGGCTAGTCGGCTTTTCAAGCCGAGTATCAGCGACCCAATTGGGTCAATTAGCTGATACCTGTTTGACGATTTGCTGCCCTACTTTTTCAGTAGGTGTGCAAACATCAAACCAAAATAAAAACCCCCTTCGACTTTTCAGTCAGGGGGCTTTTATATTTAAGTGCATTTAATTTTGAAGATTACCCTCAAAATATAAACTAAAAGCATCAACGTTATTACTAATCGTTTGATGAAAACGAGTGATATTTTTGAACGTAAATTCATCACTATGATTTTCAAAGTATCTTCTTAACTGAATTACATTTTTTAAATCATTATCTGCAATAGCAGTTAATAATTCATTTTTAAATTTACCAGTCATCTTACAAAAATCTCCTAGCTACTTTTCTTTTCTTTATTTCGCCAAATATCAATTAAACCAACTATAAATAAAAATACTGGAATAAATAAACGATTTAAATTATCAATCGGATCTCCTAATAACGTTACTGCAACAATAGCAATAATGCTTATAACCGAATATTTTATTATAAAAGCTATATATGGATGTTTTAAAAAATATTCTTTTATATTATTCAAAATAGTTAGCCCCTATCTCTTCTCATATAAAATTCTACTTTACCCTTATTACTTAAATTCATTTTTCTTCTTTAGCCACATACCGTCAATCATCTTGTTAATCGCTAAAGTGTTGTAGTTAATGGCTACGTCAAACCAATCATCAGAATGTTTAATACAAATCATCAAGAAATCAGCATAATTATCAATTTCATTATCGTATATAAAAGTTACAATATCTTTCATTACAGCCATTTTACTTGTTTTAGTTAATTCAAAATAACTTTCAACATCAGCACCACCATGAGCAACAATCTCATCTCTTGAGTATTGATATTTTTCAGGATTATCCAAATGAATAAAATACCTAATCATTCCACGTCCTGAACCAACTTTTTGTGGTTTAGGCGTATTTAATGGCGCAATGATTTTTTCAACCGCTTTTTGCGTAATAGGACCATCTGCAGTTAACAAAATATGCCAATGAGCCTTTTTAGGCGTTCCGTCAGGGTTTTCATCTTTATCATGAAGTGGGCTTTCAATCCATTTCATATGTGTTTCGTCTAAAATTTGTCGCCAATTAAAAGGAGCACTTTCAGGATATACGATAAACGACCAATCTCGACCTTTTACTACTTTTTCACTCATGTTATAATAACCTCACAATCAATAAACTAATTTTTTAGCTCCTTTTGCAGAAGGGGCTTTTTTTATTTAAATAAACTTCCACGTTCATAAGCTTGATTTACTAAAAAATGAATCAAACCAGATTTTGTCATGCCATACTGTTTTGCCAACTCATTTATTTTTTCATCAGTCCCAACTGCAATCGACAAAGTGATTTTCTTTTTCTTGTTTTTATCCATTTCCTCACTCATTTTCACACCCTCCTTTTTAATTTTTAAGTAATTATACAAATAAAAACGACCATTGTAAATACATATATTTACAAATATTTACAAAAAAAACGGTTTTTTTAGCAAAAAAAGGGGTCTAAAAGCTGATATATAAATGATTTATAGGCTTTTTTTGAATGGCACAATGCACATTGCACTCCTGGGGGGGTGTCGTAGTACCCCCCCAGAAGTTGGTCGATTTTTTTCAAAATCTCCCCCAGAGTTTTTTTGTTTTCAACCTTTTTTTAACAAAAAACATCTAAAAACACTGTTATATCAGCATTTATTTAGTTATTATAAAAATGTAGTTATTTCTATATAGTATCAAGACAAGAAGAAACTCGTTTTCAACTCGTTTCAAATTCCCAAGTTAGGAGGGATAAAATGAAAAATAATAATGTAACAGAAAAAGATTTATTTTATATTTTAGATTTATTTGAACACATGAAAGTAACTTATTGGTTAGATGGTGGCTGGGGGGTAGATGTATTAACTGGAAAACAACAAAGAGAACACAGAGATATAGATATAGATTTTGACGCTCAACACACTCAAAAAGTTATACAAAAATTAGAAGATATCGGATACAAAATAGAAGTTGATTGGATGCCTTCACGTATGGAACTTAAGCATGAAGAATATGGGTATTTAGATATTCATCCTATAAATCTAAATGATGATGGATCAATTACCCAAGCAAACCCAGAAGGTGGTAATTATGTTTTCCAAAATGACTGGTTTTCAGAAACTAATTACAAAGGTCGAAAAATACCATGTATTTCAAAAGAAGCTCAACTTCTTTTTCATTCTGGTTATGATTTAACAGAAAAAGACCATTTTGATATAAAAAATTTAAAATCAATAACATAATTGCTTTATTCCAATTGCTTTATTGACGTTGAACCTCGGAACCCTTTTAAAAACCGTGGGCTTCCGCCCACACCTGACAAACGCAATGCGTTTGATCATGCCTCTGAAAAGTGAGTAAACAGTCATACCTGTTGGCTTTTCTGTCGGTTTACAAAAGCTAAATGACAACAAAAAAAGCTGCAAGGGTAAATGCACTCACTACGTTC
>CANSRH010000026.1 GCA_947649365.1 uncultured Mycoplasmatota bacterium
GAGTCCTACCTACTCAATCAACTGAAGGTGGAGAATATAAAAATCGTGTAAAACTAATCAAGGAAAATTATTATACAGAAAAGGAAACTAAACTTTTAATACCTTCAAATTCTAAATTTCCAGCCGCAGGAGGATATGGATACTTATGGAACAATAATCATACGAATAAATGGGAAGAAAGTACATTACAAAGTCAAGTATTAAATGGAGTGTTTTGGAACAATTTAGGAGAATATCAATCTTATATAGAGTCAGCAAAATGGTTTTTAGGAGCACCAACTCAAGGAAATATCAATACAACAACTATCGATAGTTACTATACTATAGAGAGAGGAAATAATCCTGGATATAATAAAGGCACAATTAGTTTTGTAGGTAACATAGGACTGATGTATTTAAGCGACTATGGTTATGCAGCTGGAGCGAAATATTCTGATGGAGTATTAGGAAATGTAGAGAACAATCATGCTAAAGATGGATGGTTACATAAAGGAGAGAATCAATACCAAGAATGGGTCATATCACCAGAAAGCTCACATTGGAATGCTGGAGTACCAAATGGAGGTGGAGTTCTTGCGTGTAATATAAATATAAACGGAAGCCTTTCAACTCAATATATAAGTTTGTCAGATTATTATGTATATAGCATTCGTCCAACCTTTTATTTAAAGGAAGATGTAATGTATAAAAGTGGAGAAGGAAGTAGAGAAGAACCATACAGAATAAGAATAGAAGAACAAGAAAAAACAGATAATTTTAGTAATCATATAATAGCAAAAAGTGAAACAGAATCATCAATAAAAGTAGTAAATCATGAAGAAACAGAACAAACGCCAAGTTTAACAGATTATAGATATGTAGGAGCGAATCCAAATAATTATGTATATTTTGGATGTAGTGACAATTGTACCGAAGACAATTTATATCGAGTGATTGGAGTAATACCTACACAGTCTAGTGAAAACGGGGAGTACGAAAATCGTGTAAAATTAATCAAAGCAAATTATTATACAGAAGAACAAAGTGGGTATTATGTTAGTAATAGTTATGTTACAGGAACCTATTATTGGAATAATGGGATTTCAAATATATGGTACGATTCCACTTTGAAAAATAATGTATTAGATGGAGTATATTATAATAATTTGGGAGAATATCAAAAATATATAGCATTAGCAAAATGGTATTTAGGAGCCCCAATTGGAAGCAAAAATGCAACATATAATTCAGAAGCATTGTATAGTATTGAACGTGGAACTACTGTGGGACGCTTTGGTGGAGATTATTTTACAATGGCCAATATAGGTCTCATGTATCCTTCTGATTATGGCTATTCTATTTTGATGGAAAATAATAATTTAGTAATTTCTTCTAATGCAGCGACTTATAAATCTAATGCATGGTTGAATCATAGTAATAATTATGAATGGACAATTTCTCCTGAAAGATCAAACAATTATGGTTCGTATGGTTTGTATGCATGGTATATTCATTCCGAAGGAGGTTTATCAGTAGTAAATGTTAATTTTTCACACAATAAATATGAAATTCGTCCAACGTTTTATCTAAAACCAGAAGTACAATGTGTGGATGGAGAAGGAACAATAGAAAATCCTTATCGTATAGGTTTATGATTAACTTAAAAGAAATAAGAAAAAGTAAAGGACTTACCCAACAAGAATTGGCGCATTTATTAGGAATGAAACAGCAACAATATTCTCGTTATGAAATAGAAGAAAATCAAATACCATTAAAAATATTTTTAAAAATAATAAAAATATGTGATTGTGAAATACAGATTAAAAAAAGAAAGCAGCTTTCCAAATAAAAAGTTGCTTTTTTCTTGATTTTAAAAATAATGAATACCTCTAGGATTCTTTAACATAAGATTTCATTCTCATAAAAAACAACATTTCTATTGTACTTTTTGTTCTTATGAAATTGCCATTCTAGCTACAAACATGATCACTAGTGATAAGTGATTCTTTAAAAATCCATAAAATTCTCACTATAATAAGTGAATAGAAAAAAAGAACTTGCAAGGAAATGTATAAAAAGATTTCTTTTCTTTCATAATAAAAATGGAGGATAAGATATGGATAAAGACGAATACAAAAAATTAGTAAAACAATTAACACCGAAAGAAAACAAAGGAAAAAATGCAATTATTGCTTTTCTAGTTGGAGGAGCAATCGGAGTAATTGCGGAAGGAATAGCAAATCTTTTAGTACATTGTTTTGCCATTGCCAAAACAGAAAGTTATTTATGGACGTGTTTAATTGTAATCTTTGTGGCGAGTTTATTTACAGCATTGGGTTTTTTTGATAACTGGGTTTCTAAAACAAAAGCAGGGCTCATTTTACCAACTACAGGTTTTGCCCATTCTGTAACCAGTGCAGGACTGGATTACAAAAGAGATGGATTGATCACAGGAATAGGAGCAAACTTATTTAAACTGGCAGGAAGTGTTATTTTATATGGAATTATTGGTGCATTTTTCTTCTCAATATTGGGGGTAATCATTTATGGCTAGTTTAAAATTTGATAATGTATACATTAAAGATAGTTTTTCAATCGCTGGTCCTTTAGAAAGTGAAGGGAAGATTCGTAAATACGATTTAACAATGGACGATTACTATTACCAAGAAAAAACATTTTTAGATGCGGAAATACGAATGCAAAAAGTAGTCATTGATAACTTATTATACAAAAACAAAATGGCAAAAAAAATTGATGTATTAATTGGAGGAGATTTATCCAACCAAATGACCATTACGAGTTTCAGTGCTAAAAATTTTGAAATACCACTTCTAGGGGTTTATAGTGCTTGTGCAACATTTGCAGAAAGCCTTTTACTAGCCGCAACTATGATAGATGGCGGAAAAATGAAGAATGCCATAACAATGACAAGCAGTCATAATCTAAACGCAGAAAGACAATTTCGTTTTCCAATTGAATATGGAGCACCAAAAAATGGCACAACCACCTTTACGGCAACTGGAGCAGTAGGAGCGATTATTACGAACGAAGAAAGTAAAATCAAAATTGAAGCAGCAACCATCGGAAACGTTGTTGACTTTGATCAAAAAGATGCTTCACACATGGGTGCGGTGATGACTCCGGCTGCTATAGAAGTATTCATCAAACACTTAAATGACTTAAAAAGAAACGCTGAATACTATGATGTAATCTTAACAGGAGATTTGGGAGCAATAGGAAGTACCATATTAAAAGAATGTTTAAAAACAAATTATGGAATCAACTTAAAAAATCATATGGATGCAGGATGTGAAATATTTTTAGAAAGTCAAGAAGTCTATTCTGGCTCTAGTGGTCCTGTCACTTTACCACTTGTATTATTCAACAAAATACTTAAAAATCCAAAATACAAACGTATTTTACTTATAGCAACAGGTTCCTTGCATTCAAAAGATACAACCAATCAAAAAAAATCAATACCAAGCATTGCCCATGCCATTAGTTTGGAGGTAAAAGCATGATCTATTTAAATGCCTTTTTATTCGCAGGAATAGCTTGTCTACTTGCCCAACTTATATTAGATAATACCAAATTAACACCAGGACATGTAACAAGTCTATTCACAGTTTTAGGAGCTTTTTTTGGATTCCTAGGCCTTTATGATAAATTTATTTCCTTTGCAGGAGGAGGAGCTACAACCATTATCTCTAACTTTGGCTATGTTTTATACAAAGGCGCTTATTTAGGATTTCAAGAACAAGGGATTTTAGGAATTTTTACAGGTTTACTCACAAAAGGATCTTGTGCCATTGTTGGTGCTGTTGTATTTTCTTTTGTTCTAGTATTATTATTCAAACCAAAGGATTAAAGTCCTTTTTTTATTTTTCTAAAAAACGTTGAAACAAATAGAGAAAAGAAAGAAAAGGGAGAAACGAAAAAAAGAAATTTCTTTTATTTCATGCTATTATCTGCTATAATGAAGCATGTAAGAATGAAGGGAATAAAGGCCATGGCAAAAAAGAAAAAACAAAATTTTGATGGAAAAAAAATAAAAATAAACGAAGAAGAACTATCTATTACAAAAATTGGAGAAATGACTACCGCAGAACAAAGTCCATTTCTAATTATTGGAATTTTTCTCTTTTTATTGCTATTTATCTTTTTCTTACCAAGTTTAGTCAATTTTATTAAGGGTGATGTAACGACAGACTATGGCACTCCAACCGAAAAAGAGCCGGAAAAAGAACAAGAACCAGAAGAAAAAGAAGAAGCTTACTATGAACTAAATGACACATTAAATGTTTCATTAGAAAAAACGTTAGTAATCAATAATTTTAAATTAGAAAACAATGAAATAGAGTTTACCATAACAAATAATGGAGAAACGCGCTTTAATTTCAACAAAAAGAATTATTTTTTAGAGTTATACACAATAGAAAATACATTGTTAGAAAGAATCATTTTAAAAAAGGAATCTATAGATAAAGAAACAAGTACCACCTTTCGCTATTCTTTAGTATCATCTAAAGAAATAGTAAAAAAGATACGTTTTGTAGAAAAAGAGATAGCGGATTATCCTAACATTGATTTACAAAAAAATGAAGCAGGAGAAGAACTTTTGGTTTGTACCAAAGAAACAGAAACCTTGACCTATAAATTTCAAGAAGGAAAATTAGTAACGATTACAGATGAAATAAACAACACGAATACAGAAGAAGATGACAATGCATTACTAGAAAGTTGGAAAAACAAATCTGCAGTATACAATAATATTGGGGGGATCTCTTCTACCTTTATTGATACAGGAAATGGTTTCTTTGTAAACACAGTAGTTGACTTAAAAAATGTAAAAATAGCAAATGTGGACAATGAAAATTACTATGCTTATGAAACAAAGCCAAAAGTAGTAAAATTTGAAATGGAAGCAAGAGGATTTCGTTGTAAATAAAGGAAGTGAGAAAAGTGGATTACTTAATAGATATAAACAACTTTCATGGACCACTTGATTTATTATTGCACTTAGTTCGTTCCACCGAAATGGACATTTATGAAATAGATACAAGTGTAATTATTGAAAAATACCTCGATTATATTGAAAAAATGCAAGAAGTAAATATAGATATAGCCAGTGAATTTTTAGTAATGGCTGCGACACTTGTACACTTAAAAAGTAAAATGTTAATTGGAGCAACAGAAGAAGTAGCAGAGGAAGAAACAGAATTTGCAATCAATAGTGAAGAAGACTTGAAAAATCGTATTCTAGAATATGAAAAATACAAAAATATGACAGAAGTATTTAAAGAGCTTGAAGAAAAAAGAGGAGATTTTTACACCAAAGATCCAATGTCACTCAAAGAATTTACAGACAAAACAATAACAAATGATGGAAGTGTAACCATTGATGATTTAGTAAATGCCTTTTTAGCTTATCAAGAAAGAATCAATTATTTAAAACCTATACACACAAAAATAACCAAAAAAGAAATAAGTGTGGAAGATAGAATAGTATCTATAAAAGAAAAATTACTAGAAAAGAAAAAAATGGATTTTTTGGAACTATTTGATACAGTCACAAAAGAATATATAGTAGTCACCTTTCTAGCAATATTGCAAATGAATAAAAACAGCGAAATAAACATTTACCAAGAAAAAAACTTTGAAAATATAATCATAGAAAAAGCAGGTGAGTTATGGACTTAAAAGGAGTAATAGAAGGAATTCTTTTTGTTGTAGGAGACGAAGGAATTACTTTAGATAAAATTTGTGAAATATTAGCCATTACAATGGAGGATGCAAAAAAGCTTTTAAAAGAACTAAAAACAAACTATGAAAAAGAAGATAGAGGAATACGTATTAGTTATTTAGGAGACTCTTTTAAACTAACAACGAAACAAGAACACAAAGAGTATTATGAAAGATTAGTAGAAAATCCAGATAACAATTTACTAAGTCCATCTGCTCTAGAAGTTTTAGCAATTGTCGCCTACAACCAACCAATAACACGAATAGAAATCGATGAAATGCGGGGAGTATCATCTACTCACATGATAAGAAGATTAGTAGCCAAAGGATTATTAAAAGAAGCCGGAAAAAGTACCATGCCAGGTCGACCTAATCTTTATAAAACAACCAGTGACTTTTTAGACTACTTTGGTTTAGCAACAATTAATGATCTTCCTGCCATAGATATGACCGAAAAAGAATCAGAAGAAGAAAGTGACTTATTCACATCGATTTATAAGGAAGAAGAAAAAATAAATGAATGATTTCATCACACCAGAAATAGATGTATACAATGAAAAATTAGAAAAAATAGAAGTGATAGAACAAGAAATACAAAACAAATCAATAGGAAATGTAAATTGCAAAAATAGTATATTTATCAATAATCGATTTGAAAATGTCATTTTTAACAACGTTAACTTCTTAAATACTGATTTGTCCAATACAACATTTATAAATTGTGGACTACATAATTGTCATTTTGTGGACTGTAAATTAATTGGGACTTCTTTTAACGATTGTACAATAAAACATACGGAATATATCAATATAGTGGGAAAATATTTAGGTTTTTCTTATTGTAAAATGAATGAAATAACGATAAAAGAAAGCAATCTTACAGAAGCAAGATTTTTAGAACTATCGTTAAATCATTTTACACTAGAAGAATCAACTCTTAACAAAACAGAATGGAACAATGTATCTTTATATGGAATAGACTTATCCACATGCGAAATAGAAAATATGCTTATTGATCCTAAATACTTAAGAGGAGCGACATTTAGTTATGACCAAATTATATATTTAACACCATTATTAGGGATAAAAATAAAATAAAAATGAGAAAAAATGCAGATTATAGACCAATTTTAAAAAAAGTGTGCTATAATCTATTTATGCCTCCGTGGTGAAATTGGTAGACGCGCTGGACTCAAAATCCAGTAGTAGCAATACTGTGCCGGTCCGAGTCCGGCCGGGGGCACCAGAAAGTATACATCCGAACCCATCAAGGTTCGGTTTATCTTTGCCTCACTCGAGTATGCACTTGAGGCTGGGCTATATCTTTAAGTGAAACTCGAAATAATTCGAGTCTTTTTTTGTTTAACAATAATTCGTAAGATGATATAATTTTTTTAGTTTACTTAAAAAAGGTGTTGATCTTATGGAAAAAACAATGAAAGATGTGTTTTTAGAAAAAGTACAAAACTATCCACATTTGAATAGTATTCAAACTTGTGATTCAAAAAACTTATTTATGATGGATGAAGGTATTTATATTTTAGATGATAATCCTGCTGTTGGTATGATTGAAACATTTCCAAGATTTAAAGGAGAATTTGGTTTGATTTTAATAAACGACATTTGGTTGCTTTCTATTTCATATAAAAAAGAAACTTATATTCCAGCGGAGCTAGATAATTATATTAAAACTGGAATTGTTCAATTTTTTGCTCATTCACATCCAAATGATGGCAGCACTGCTAATCTTTTTCCTTCATTTCCAGATTTAGAAACAAGTGATTCAATAGATCATAAAATATATATTGTGAGTATCTATGGCATAACAGAAATTGATATCACTAATGCTGAAAATTTAAAATTTTTAGATATTAAATGGTCAAATTATCTTTCTGATATACAAATTCCTTACGAAGAATATATGCAAAATCAATTTAAAGTTTATATGAGTTTTATGGAGTATATTGGGTGCAAATTAGAAGTTATTTCTTTTGATAATTATGAAAAAATAGATAAAATTTTAAATAGTAAGAAGTTATTACAACATGAATTTTGGAATAAAATAGCAGGTTCAACACCTTTTCCAGGGAAAAAATTATAATCATAAATTTTATTTACAAAAATTGTTATTAAAATGTTATTTTTTTATTGTAAATTTGTTCCAACATTTAAAACTTTGCAGTATAATCTAGTTGTAATTGAGGTAGGAAAATAATTTTAGGGGTTCGGTATCTCACCACTAGAGGCACCATGTGTTTATAATCTCCGTATTTAGGGAGTTTTCTTTTTTAGAAATTACTTTTCTTTACATTCTAAATATACTTTTGCGATAATTTTATATATGTTTAATCTTTCATTACTACTACAGATCTGTAATTATTGATTAAATTAAAATGAAAAATCCCGTTTTGAATAAAGCTAGATTTTATAGAGATAAATCTTCGCTAAAATTAAGTAAAAAAAATATAGTATAAATCAACTTATTAATTTATGCTAAAAAAGCAATAGTATAATCGTTATCAAGACTAAACTCCCATTACTTAAACAAGTAAAAATAAAATTATAAGAATATTAGATTATAAAAATAAGAAAAGTCAAATACAACTAACAAATAAAGAGATACTTTATTTGCAACAACATTATACTTTGAATGGTATTAGTCAAGGGTCAAGATAAACTCATTTTATTCGCCCTTGACTAATTTCAACGACTTATCCCTCGTTCATATAAAAATGGGACTTTTGAATAATATTTAATCATTTTTACAGAGAAAAAGAGTAAATAAAAATAAAGAAGAAAAAATCTATAAAAAATAGGAAGAATGAAATTTATAGATTTTTTTCTTCGCAAAGTTAAAAGTTTACACCACGCAAAAAAGAAAAAGAAAAAAAGTAGTGAAATCAAAGAACAAATAAAGTATAATTTAAGTATCAAATCTTAATTGAAAATTTGTTTCTAAATGATTAAGATCTGAGGATATGGAAGTAAGAGAGTTGAGGATAAAATCACTTACTTCTTTTATTTTGAGATTTAAAGATTTAGTAAGAATGTTTCCTTGTTCTAATAATTGTCTAATTGTGTGTGCAAATTGGATAAAGAAATAATGACATTTCAAAGCATTATCATTTCTACTATTTAAATGAGTAATATCGAATGTACCATGCTTTTGCATATGAAAACCATTGTTCTCAATCTTCCAACGATTACGCCCAAGTTGAATGATATCTTTAATATTGTCATCCTGAACAAACAAATCGGTAATATATCGGAAAGTTGTTTCCTTTTTGTTTTTCTTTTCTATATATTTCACAGCATGGATAAGATTATTATTGAATTCAATATTGGTAGATAAGTAATAATAAGGTAGAGTCGTTTCGTTAAGAAGTTTGATATTTCCTTCAAAAGAACGATTCACTTCTTTTAAACGTTCTGGTTTAAAGTTAAAGATAAAATTCCATTTATTTTGCTTACAAAGATTAATAATGGGAGTAGTAGCATATAAAGCATCCCCAGTAATAATAAATTTATATTTAGGATAGTTTTTCTTAATTCTTTTCATCATTCTTTTGAAAGCTTTGGTTTCACAATCTTGTTTTTGAGTCTCATTGTTTACTTCTTCATTTTCAATAAATTCAGAATCTAAACTAATGACAATATTTCCAACTACTAGTTTGCATTCCAAAACATATTTATAATAAGAAACTTTACCATCTTTGTGTTTTCTTTTTAAACAATTATTATTTAAATCATAATCATGATTTGATAAACCTATTCCATCAAACAAAAGTTGAAAAGAATCATTAAATTTATATTTATCAAACATTTTACTTCGTAATAATGATTTTACAATATATTTTTGAATTTCTCTTAGTTCATTTATATCCATTTTTATGAAAATATCTTGAATGGTTTCCCAATAGGGAAGTTCGTTTAAATTTTGTTTGCAAATAGTAGATAAATTTTGAATACAAATATCCGTATTAAATTTGTCTTTAGAAATAGCATTTAAAGAAGTTAAACCACAAAGAAGACCGAAAAGTCTTGTAACACAAACAGTTTTCATACTATAAGTAATATAACTTTGATTTCTAGTATCTGTTAATTCTTCAAATTTTTGTAATAATTTTGGTAGATATTTTTGAATGATAGAATATAATTCTTTTATTAAATTTTTATCTTTTCTTAATTCTCTTCGCATTTTTCTATTCATTTTCTACAACCTCTTTTATCATTTGATAAAAGAGTATCATAGTTTGTAATATTTGTATGTGACCTTTTTGTCCTTTTTTATTGCGAAGTATTTTTACTCTTTTTTTCTGCATTTGTAATTATTCCTTGAATTTTCTTTAAAAATATGATAATCTAACAAAGCTTATTAAGGGGGAAAAAATATGCTAGAAATATCATACATAAAACAAAATGTTGAAAAAAAGCGAAAGCTATGTACAAATGATATAAAAGAGATGGAAGATATTTTTAAAATTTGTTCTAATAAAACATTAGAAGTGAATGAAAAGATAGAATTGTTACATATATCTGGTTTGCATTTTGAAGAAATACAAGAGATAAAATGCTTAAATCCAGATACTGTTTTAATTATTGAAAATTGTCAGTTTCAAGTTCCAACAACGTTTGTAAATGGAAGTGTTGTTTTAGATACTGTAAAAATAAATCATTTAAGCGAGAAAAATAAGACGTTTTATATACGATTTTGCAATAATAAATATGTAGAATTACTATTTCCAAAAAATAACAGTAACAACTTAGAAAGTACCTTTTATCATATAGAAAATGTTGAAACTGTAAAGATAACAGGAGATGCTACGAATAGCTCTGTAACTAAAGCAAGCAATTGCAAAGTGAAAGTAAAAAATCTTGAACTTAAGGGAGTAACTCATTTTTATGGAGGAGCATTGGAAGCGGAAAATGTTGTTATTTCTGAAAGTAAAATAGATTCCTTAACTTACTTAACCTATGAACATCTAACGATTTCTCGTTCTATTATTTCGTCAAAATACAACAACAATGTTTTAAATTTTAGTCAAGGAGTAGTAACTATTAAAAGTGCTATTTTAACAGCAAAAATGATTATTTTTCCAGATAAAACTTATGAACCTCAAAATGGAACATTAATTTATTTAGAGAAAGGTAACGATCTCTTTGCAAAAAGACTTTATTTCTGGGAATGCTTAAAGGCTATCTTGGAACAAAAAAAAGGAGCATCCTCTAAAAACATTGATCATAGACAATGGAGACAACCAATAGAACAAATATTACAAAATTACAACATTGGTAATAGTAATAATAGTAATAATAGTAATCATTCTTTAGAATTAAAATGGCATCATAGAAAGTGGACAAATCTTAACAATATAAAATACTATCAAAGAAACAGAGAAAGAAAATATTAATTATGAAAAAAATAAAAGACAAAAGTAATTTAAGAATCAATTTAGTTTTATTTCTATCATTAGTAGTAGTGGTACTTTCCAATAACAAGTTGTCAGAAACAAGCAAAAAAGTGGAGAATAGCACGACAATGTTTGATAGAACAGGTATTAAAGTAAGAAATTTAAAGGAACAAATGATAAATTCTATCGAAGAAAATAGAAAACGAAAAGACGATTTGATTCGAATAAAAGAATTATTAAAAATAGCAAAAGATAAAGAACAAACAAAAAAAATTGAAGAATACATATCCTTATTAGCGACACTGGGAATAAAAGCAGAAGAGTACCAAGAAATGTGGGACAACTTATTAACCATAAAAGAAAGATTTTATGATACAATGGATGAACAAGAATTGGATACCAATGATCTTTCGATAGGGGATGCCATTTTACTTAGTAACCCTTGTGTAAGTGTTTTTTCAACTTATGAAGATTTGGTCAAAAATAAAAATGCGCACCTATCTAGTTATGGAACCAGTGAAATACGTTTAATTAAATCAATTGGTTTAAGAAAAGGAGAGTACATTGCAGAAGCACATAGCAAGGAAGAACATGAAATTTTTATCGAAATGGGCTACGAAACAATTGGATATAAAGTGGTAAATCAGTATTCTTTACAAGAGGATGGGACTCTAAAAGAAGAAGGAATATACAAAAAAGAGGATACAAAAAAAGTTTTTAAATCTGAAAATCAACAAAAAACATTATTATGTTAAAAAGAAAGAAGAAAGCATTTTGAAAAAAACAAAAAAAATAATTTTTGGAAGTATAGTCGTATTCATGACTCTATATACAATTTATTTCAGTCCTCATCAATACTATGACAATGTTTCTTTTTCGATTCTAGATTACAAGAGCAAAATAGACAAAGACAACGACGGAATAGATGACCAAACGGATATTTTAGAAAATGTAAAAAAATATATCGAAACAAAACCAAAATACAAAAGCAAATATTATGAAACAGGCTATCCAAACGATGAATATGGTGTTTGTACAGATGTTGTAGCACAAGGGTTATTACACGCAGGATATGATTTAATGGAACTAGTAAATCAAGATATATTACAAAACAAAGAGGCATACAATATCAAAATCATAGACAAAAAAATAGATTTTCGAAGAGTAGTTAATTTAAATATTTACTTTGAAAGAAATGCAATTGTTTTAACGACGGATACAAATAAAATAGAAGAATGGCAAGGGGGAGACATTGTCGTTTTTTCATCGCATATTGGTATCATTTCTGACAAACGAAACAAAAAAGGAGTGCCATACGTGATTCATCATGCGCATCCTTTTCAAATTCATTATGAAGAAGATATATTAGAGAAATATGGAAACATTATAGGACATTATAGAGTTAGTTAGAAAGGATAAATATGAAGTATTATACAAGTAAAGGAGAATTAGTAGAATACAAAACCACAACACCCAAATATTTTGGAACTAGTGCAGAAATATTCCCTATAACAAAAACACTATATTTAAAAAAATATTATAAGGATACCCCAGCTTCTGCTCGCATGAATGAAGAAACTTTTCAGATACTAAAAAATCTAAACCATCCTTTTACGAATCGGGTACTAGAACTACTTTGTGAAGAAGAAAAGAAAAAAGAAAAACAAGACTTCTTCCAAAATCCCAATATTTACCAAACAGATGCCTATCTATATGAATTTCTACCAAGTGAAAAGATTAATTTGATAAGACAAAAGAAAGACTATCTTTTTTACAATTTACGAGCATTAGAAGAATTAATCGTTTTAATATTTTCAGAATTAAAAATAATAGCCAAAGATTTAAAACAAGAAAATGTTGTTTTTTACAAAGACAAAATAGTTTTAATCGATTTAGACAATTGTAAATTATTAAGTAGTAAAATGACAGAATGGTTAAGAGAGCAAAATAAAGAAGCTCTAATAAGATTATTTAAAACTTTAACCATGAGAAAATGGATGTCTTCTCCTGTGTATAACGAAAGGGTAAATCAGTTATTTTCTTTAGAAACGGACGAACCTTTTTCTACACAATTAGAAAGAAAACTAAGAAAATCAAAAACGATAGAGGAGTTTTTAAAAGGAAAGTGAAAATCTAACATTTGACAAAAGAAAGAAGAAACTTTATACTAAGTTCTTAACGAGGGGAAAATAAATGCAAGATAGGTATAAAGAAGCAAAAAAATTAACAAATGCTGTTATAAATATTTATAGAACTTTAGCAAAATTAGAAAAAAATCAAAAAGAAAATAGTAACGAGTACAAAGACTTATGTAATTTATTGCCAAAAGCGATAGAATTCGAAAAAAGAGATTACCACACATTTCTTCCAAAGAAAATATACATCAAAGTAAACCAAGAAGTTTTAGAAAAAGACACGTATTTTTTATTACCATCCGAAGAAAAAATGAGTGCCTTAAGAGCATTGAGCTATTTAGATGTCAAAAGTCTATACAGCATACAAGGAAGTAAAGTAGAAGAGCCAGCATTTAAAACCTTACAAGAACAACTAGAAAGTAATTTTTATTGTGAAATTATAAATTATCTACCTTTTGCTAGAAAATTAGAAAGAGAAACATTGATAGATTATAAATATATGTTGCTTGCTATATTAGAAGAAAATCCAAAAACAATTGCTCCACCGAGTGTTCAATTTTTACTTGAAGAAGAAAATAGAGCATCTTTATATTATATATTTCCCATAGTAAAAGAATTATCGAATAAATTGTTTGGCATGTCTGACAAAGAAATAAACGAAGAAACAATTTTAAAAGTTTTATATTTAAAATCAGCTCTTCTTTTACTACCACCCTTGTATAGAGGGGTAATAGAACAGGAAAATAGAAATGCTTTGCAATTAAAAAGAACTTTAGAGCCTTTCACAAGAGGACCTGTTGAACAAATTTGCAATCTATTGAAAATTTTAGAAGAAAAAAGAAATTACAAAAGAGGGTAAAAAACGAAAACCTTCTTTTTTATTTTTTATAAAAATATGTTACAATGTTGATAATAAAGTTGGTGAGAAAATGAAAAAAATAAGTTTTGTAGTTCCTTGCTACAATTCAGAAGAATATATGGAGCGTTGCATAGATTCTCTTTTAGTAGGAAGGCACAATATAGAAATTATCATCATTGATGACGGATCAAAAGACAAAACAGGAAGTATAGCTGATAACTATCAAAAGAAATATCCAAGCATTATAAAAGTCATTCATAAAGAAAATGGTGGCCATGGAAGTGGTGTCAACGCAGGATTAAAAATAGCAACGGGTTTATATTTTAAAGTGGTAGATAGTGACGATTGGTTGGACGAAAATTCCCTTTTAAAATTAATAGATAAAATAACAGAAATAGAAGAAAAAAAAGAAAATATAGATTTATTTATTTGTAATTACATTTATGACCATTTGTATGAAAATAAACAAAAAGAAATGCGTTATAAAAATATTTTTAAAGAAGGAAAAATAACCACTTGGAAAGAAATAAAAAAATTCAAACCGAGTCAGTATATGATTATGCATTCTCTTATTTACAAAACATCTGTTTTAAAAAAGTGTAAAATCTCACTACCAGAGCATACGTTTTACGTAGACAATATCTTTGCTTATATTCCTCTTACTTGTGTACGAACAATGATGTATTTAAACATTCCATTGTACCATTATTTTATAGGGAGAGAAGATCAATCTGTAAACGAAAGGGTAATGATAAGTCGTGTAGATCAACAAATCAAAATCACAAAAATCATTGCAGAAAGTGTAGATTTACAAAAAGTAAAAGAAGTTTACCCAAAGCTATACAAGTATTTACTAAGTTATTTATCCATGATGTTAACAATAGCTAGTGTTCTTTTATTAAAAAAGAAAGACAAAGAATCGTTACAAAAGAGAAAAGAATTATGGAATTCTATAAAAGAAATAGATAAAAAAGCTTATAAAAAATTAAAATATTGTAAACTTGCAGGATTAACTTATATTCCCACCAAAGTAGGTAGTTTTATTACATTAAATGGCTACAAAGTTGCAAAAAAAGTCTATCGTTTTAACTAGAGGTGTAAACATGAAAGAAGACAATACAAAACTTGTTTTTTTCTTAAATTTAGGATGTTCTATTTTTGGAATCATAGGAGGACTATTAACTGGAAGTATTGCTATATTTTCAGGAGCTATTCATGATTTTAGTGATTCTTTAACCATTGGTGTTTCCAGTATTTTTGAACACAAAGAAAAAGCAGAAAGAAATAAAAAATACAATATATTAAATTCATTTTCTTGTTCTACTATTTTAATTACTAGTTCAGTGATCGCTTTATTTGTGTCCATTTATCGTTTGGTGATTCCAACAACTATTCATGGTTTAGGAATGATTTTATTTTCTTTCTTTGGGTTAGGAATAAATGGATATGCTCTTTTTAAAACAAGTAAAAATATAGATAAAAATGAAACGAAAATAAATGTTCCTATGTTACTAGATTGTTTAGGTTGGCTAATTATTCTTATTGTAGCTATAATTATCCAAACTACAAATATAACGGTCTTAGATCCAACATTAGCCATTATTATTTCATTATTAATAGTAGGAAAAGCTAGTAAAAACGTCACCAAAACCATTGAAAGGTTTACAGAAGAAATTCCAAATACGATTTCTATAAAGCAATTAGAAGAAGAAATAAAAAAAATAGAAAATATAAAAGAAATACAAAATTTGCATATTGCCAAAGTAGAAGAAACAATTTTCTTAAATATGCAAATTGTTGTAGAAAAAAATACAACCAAAAAAACAAGTGAAACCATAAAAGAAAAGATAAAAGGAATCAGTGAAAAGCAAGGAATAGCAAAAACAATTATTGAAATATTGTACGATTCCAAAGAATAAATAGTTCTTTTCTTACATTTCGGACATATACTATAGGGATAGTAAAACGAAAAAAAGTATGTTATACTGATAAAGTTCGAGGTGAACAAAAAATGCAAAAACGTGAAAAAGAAGAATTTGAGCAATTAATAAAAGATATAGAAACCAATGATAACTTTAAAGAATTAGATTACGAATACCATCATGGAATATCAAGATATGGTCATTCTTATCGTGTTGCCAAAGGAGTTTATCAACTAACCAAAAAGTTAAATTTTAATTACAAAGAAGCGACTCGTGCAGCATTCATGCATGATTTCTATTTTGATTATCAACTAGAAGAAAATACACCGATGAAAAATTTAATTGTTCATCAAAATGCTGCTATATTAAATGCAAGTAAATATTATGAACTATCAGATATGCAAAAAAATATGATTGCATCACACATGTTTCCATTATCCAAAGTATTACCCAAATACAAAGAAAGTATTTGTTTAACTTTAGTAGATAAAGGTGTTGCTCTTTATGAACAGCATAGATACAAAATTGGTATGAAATTAGGAGTGTATTTATTATTTATTTTCAATATGATAACATTACAAAAATAAGATTATTTAGTGAATGAGCTTTATTTTTTGAAGAAATAATTGTTCGTTTTACAGCATAATCTTTTTTTATTGACAGAACCTTTAGAATAAGTGGTACAATATACAAGAGGATAGATAATTTATAAATACGACCGAAGAAATATTTTTAAGTGAAGTAGAAAAAGAAAAATATCCAAAAGTAACACAAAAATATCGTTTCGAATTACAAGAAATACCAAGTGTTGCAGACAAATTTAATCAATAATAAGAAAAGGAGATAGAAAAATGGAAAAAGCAAAAGTTTATTTTACAAAAAAAATTACACCAGAAAATGTAGTAACAATGTTTGAGGTATTAAAAAAAGAGTTACCAGGAAAAGTAGCTGTGAAAGTCCACTCAGGAGAATTAGGCAATCAAAACTATTTACGTCCTGAATTTATGAAAAAAATAATTACTCATGTAAATGGCACAATCGTTGAATGCAATACTGCATATGAAGGAGCAAGAAACGAAAGTGAAAAACACAAAGAATTATTGAAAAATCATGGATGGAGTGAAATCTTTCCTGTTGATTTATTAGATGAAGAAGGACCAGACAAACTATTACCTGTAGAAAATGGTTATATTCTAAAAGAAAATTATGTAGGAAAAAACATTGAAAATTACGATTCTATGCTTGTCTTATCGCATTTTAAAGGCCATCCTATGGGAGGATTTGGGGGAGCATTAAAACAACTATCAATAGGAGTTGCATCAAGTGCTGGAAAATCTTGGATTCACACAGCAGGAGTTGAAAAAAATCAATATAAATTATGGGATCATTTACCTGAGCAAGATAAGTTTTTAGAAGCAATGGCGGATGCTGCAAGTAGCGTAGTCAATTATTTTAATGGACAAATGGCTTTTATTAATGTTATGTGTAATTTATCAGTTGATTGCGATTGTTGTGCCAAAGCAGAAGATCCATGCATGCAAGATATTGGAATCCTTTCTAGTACTGATCCCGTTGCTTTAGATCAAGCTTGTGTAGATTTAATTTATAATTCTACTGATAAAGGAAGAGACCATTTAGTAGAAAGAATAGAAAGACAAAATGGAATTCATACTATTGAAGCAGCAAGTAAGTTAGGTTTTGGTTCAAGAGAATACGAACTAATTGAAATGGATTAAGATACAAGTTTACGTATCTTTTTCTTTTCTAAAAAATATGCTAAAATACTTATATGTTCCCGTAGTTTATTTGGATAAAACGAGGCCCTCCTAAGGCTTAGCGGACAGTTCGAATCTGTCCGGGAACACCAGATTGATAGTTACTCGAACTTTTTATTCGAGAGTAATAAATATTAACTAGAAGTACCGTCTAGTTTTTTTTGTTATTTGAGAATGGAAGTGAGAATTATGAAGGAAGTTAAGGAATTAGATTTTGATGTAGATGAACAATTAGAAGATGTTGGTTTTATTCCTAATGGAGATTATGAAAAAGTATTAAGATTAATTGTTTTATCTGACTCAAAAAGATATGATGATAAAACATTAAGATTGGGTGTCATTACTTTAGATATGGAAAGTGCTATTCTAAGTCGTATTGGTAAGACAAAGGAGGTTTCTAATGAGTTATGCCATATTTAGATGTGAAGGTGTCAAATCATTAAGTGACTTATCTAATAGAGGTAAACACAATAAAAGAGAAAAAGAATCTTATAAAACAAACCCCGATATTAGAATAGCAGATAGTCATAAAAATATTGAACTTATTAAGTATGACAAGAAATATATCGAGAAATTCTATGATATTACAAAAGATTATCGTTTAGAATTTAACGAAAGAATGAAAAATACTAGATCTGATAGAAAGAAAAGTTTTTATCAAATGGTAAATGATTCTAAAAGTGTTGTTGTAGATGAAATGTTATTTACAAGTGATAAGATATTCTTCGATAGTTTATCTGAAGAAGAATTAATGAAATGGGCAAATACTGTATTAGATTTTGTTTATGAGGATATGGGTTATAAAAAAGAACAAATAATACATGCAACACTACACATGGATGAGAAAACTCCTCATATTCATTTAGTTGTTGTACCACTTGTTAAAAAGTTTGATAAACGAGTGAATAAAGAAAGATATTCTATTTCTAAAAAGGCATATATCAAAAATAGTAT
>CANSRH010000027.1 GCA_947649365.1 uncultured Mycoplasmatota bacterium
AACACTAGGTTTGAGAGATTTTTACTTTCTTAAGCTGTCAAAGTCAGGATTATAATCCACCTCAATACTAATTGGATTGAAGAACTCAGTGCCGTTATCCGTTAAAATGCCCTCAAATATTTTTTTAAAAGTATCTATTCCAATTAATTTTTTAATTCTAATAAATACTTTTTCTACTTCATCCATTGTTTTGGATTCCATAAGAAATATTAACATAAAGTTATAATTTCTAAATAACAAAGTGAGAAAAACTTTTCCACCTTTAATTCCTTCGACAGTATCCATTTCAACAATAGAAGCATTTGGATGAATAGATATATAATCATTAAAATCGTTATATGTTCTTCCAATACGAATGACAGATTCTTTCCTAGTTCTTCTTTTTTCATTTTCTTTTCTAGGTTTATATTTTACTTTTCTAGCTAAATCAATATTTCTAAATGAAAAAAGATTTAAATTAACATAAGAATAAAATGTTGGCTTAGAGAAATATAATAAATCAGGATGATTAATAAACACATGATTAATACTTTGGTGTTGGTTTCTAATTAATGGAGTAATTACATTGTTAATTTTATATATTTCTTCTTGAGATAATCTTATGCCAATTCTAGCATCAGATTTAAATTCAATGTATTCTTTATTAGCATCTTTAGCACGATAATAATACTTAGGAAATCTACAATGTGACTTTTTAGGACATCCATTACAAACATAAGGTGGCCTTTCTAATAAAGAACAAGTTTTTTCTTTAAATTTACTACATGATTTTTTACAAGATTTACTTCCTGCATATTCACAAGTGTCAGTGGAGATACAATTGGCAAAAGTAGAATTGTATTGAACTGATTCCTTTTTAAATCTATGATTTACTATTTCTTTGGAAATAGTCGTTCTATGTTTGTTTAATTCTTTACCAATTTGAGTAAAATTCCAATTTTCTTTTAACTTATCTTCAATAAATTCTCTTTTTTCAAGAGTTAAATGTTTTTGTTTCATTTTATAATAACCTTCCTTTCATGACAAATGAAACAGGTTTTATTATAAAACTTATTTCTCTTATTTTTTCAAAAAGAGAATTTACTATTTTAATCTACAAAAAAGAATGATTCGTAAAATTCCTTTAAAAAAGTATTGCTTTAATGCTTTATTTTTGATAACATTTTTATTGTAAGGAGGATATGAAAATGGAAAAGAAAAATACTATATTGTTAACAGTTATCGCAATTGCAACGTTATTGGTTGCTGTAGTAGGTGCAACATTTGCATATTTTACTGCACAAGTTACTACTACAAATAATGATCAAAATATTACTACTGGTAAAACTGCAACACTTGCGAGTGCTACTATGGATATGGGAAGTAGTGTAACTTCAAATGATCTTTATCCTGGAGCTCGTATTGTAAAATCTGTACAAGTAACAGGTAAGTGCGGTGATGGTACAACAACTTGTACAGCTATTGATACAAATATCACTGTAACTGAAGATATTGATACTGCATTTGGAACAGATGTTACATGGAAACTTTACAAAGTTGCTCAAGGAACAGAAGTTGGATGTAAAAACAAAATTGTTGCAGTTGGTGGAACTGCTACTCCAGGAACAGGAGATGATGCTAATTCAACAACAACTACACATCAATATTCTATGACTACTACTTGTAAAACTGGAATGACTCAAGAAGAAGCTGATGCTATGACTTTAGCTGATTTTGAAGCTGCAACTGGAACTGAACCTGTATTTGGAGAAGCTTTAACAGGAACAAAAAATGATACTGTTACTACATTCAATGTTTCAGTAGACGGAACTACTAATGATCGTTATTATTTAGTTGCTGATTATGTAAATAAGACAGATGGTAGCCAAGATGCACAACAAGGAAAAACATTTACTTTGACTATTGGTTATAATGCTGGAGATACAATTGGAACAAAATAGTTCTTATTAAAATAAAAGTCTATCGGAAGGGTAGATTTTTTTTGTTGTTTAAAAGTTTTAGGTATGCTATACTTGTTTATAGTAAGGAGAGTAGTTCTTATGGAAGAAAAAGATAAACATATTGAAGATTATCAAGAACAATATGATGTTTTAATTGCAGAAGAAGAAGAAAAACAAAAAAAGAAAGCTTTTTGGATTATGTTTTTTTGTTTACTTATTATTCTATTTTCTGTTTTAGGAGCTACTTACTCTTATATTCGTGTTTATGTGGGGACAAATAGAGATTTAAATATTGATACGGATGGAGATGGGATTCCTGATTTAAATATTGATACCGATGGAGATGGCCAATGTAATGTGAATTGCGATAATAATGGAGATAAAAAACCTTATTTGAACGTAAGTTATAATAAGAAAAAACTTTCTCCTTTGTTTAATTTGGATACGGATGGGGATGGGATTCCTGATAAAAATTTAATGAATCAAGATACGAATAACGATGGAATTTGTGATCTTAACTGTGATACGAATAACGATGGATTTCCAGATAAAAATATTGATTTGGATGGAGATGGGAACCCTGATATTAATATTGACTTGGATGGAGATGGAATGTGTGATCTCAATTGCGATACAGCAGGAAATGGTACTTGTACATTGAATTGCGATACGACAGGTGATGGAGTATGTAATCTGAATTGCGACACGAATGGTGATGGCAAGTGTGATCTCAATTGTGATACGACAGGGAATGGTACTTGTACATTAAATTGCGACATGAATGGAGATGGAACGTGTGATCTCAATTGCGATATCAATGGAGACGGTAAGTGTGATTTAAATTGTGATACGACAGGGAATGGAGTATGTAATCTGAACTGTGACACGAATGGTGATGGCAAATGTGATTTAAATTGCGATACCAATAACGATGGAACGTGTGATCTCAATTGTGATACAAAAGGTGATGGCACTTGTAATATGAACTGTGATACCAATGGAGACGGCAAATGTGATGTGAATTGTGATACCAATGGTGATGGTAAATGTGATGTGAATTGCGACACGAATGGAGACGGCAAGTGTGATTTAAATTGTGATACGACAGGAGACGGTATATGTAATACGAACTGCGACACGAATGGAGATGGCAAGTGTGATCTCAATTGCGATACTACAGGAGATGGTACTTGTAATCTCAATTGCGATACGAATGGTGATGGTAAGTGTGATGTCAACTGTGATACCAATGGAGATGGTACTTGTAATCTTAATTGTGATACGGATGGAGATGGCAAGTGTGATTTAAATTGTGATACCACAGGAGACGGTAGTTGTAATTTGAACTGCGATACGAATGGTGATGGGGTCTGTGATACGAATTGTGAGAATGATCCAATTATCGAAGTAAAAAAAGAATTGCATGTTTATTATAGAAAGTCAGTTGTTGCACTAGGAATACTTCCTGGTTGGCGGGATACTTTGCGTTTTAGTGTAGAAAACAAATCCGACAAAACAATGGTATTTTCTATTGATTGGGTGAATGTGAAAAATGAATTTACGATACCAAACACAATGACTTATTCTATTCGTAAGGATGGTATTTTAACGCATAGTAATTTATCTGTTCCTAAAAATGATTCAAAGTTATTAGAAGATATTGTTATTCCTCCTTATACTACTTATGTTTATGAATTGGATTATCAATTTAATGATTTATCTACAATAGATCAAACAATGGAGTTGGGAAAAACTTTTACAGCTCAATTGGAAGTAAAAGAAGAAAATGTTAGAATTATTGATTAAACAAACACAAATTGACAAAAGTCGCTTTGTGTTTTTTCTTGTATTTTTCTTTATAGTGGCTTATAATGATAGAGAATAGAGAGGGCTAGCTATATGAAGTCAAAGGAGAATTATAGTGGTTTTAATGGTGTATTTAAATTTATAGCCAACATAGTATCTTGGACAGCATTGGTAATACTTGTGCTGTTAGCGCTTTTTTTGGCATATTACACAATTAATACGAGATTGTATGCTAGTCGAGGCGAAAAGTTTGAGCCTTTTGTATCTTTGTATACTATTGTTAGTGGAAGTATGGAACCAAATATTAAAGTTTGGGATGTGGTTATTTCTAAAAAAGTAAAATCTCCAGAAGAGATTAAAGTTGGAGATGTTATTACCTTTACTTCTACTAGTTCTATTTCAAGAGGTATGATAGTTACTCACCGTGTAATGGAAGTGAAGAAGACGGAGAGTGGATATAAATACAAAACCAAAGGAGATAACAATTTAAGTCCAGATAGTGCTTATGCAGAATATAACAATGTAATTGGAAAAGTTATTTTGCGTGTTCCTCAACTTGGACGTGTACAACATTTTTTAGGAACTCAAGGTGGTTGGCTTGTTGTTATTGTTATTCCTGCATTGTTTATTATTATTTCTGATATTATGAAAATATTTAAATTGTCAGGGGTAAAAAATAAAATTGAAACAATGAATGAAAAAGAAGAACAAGAAAGACTTGCAAGAGTGCAAGAAGAAGAAATGCGAAAAGCACTTTTAAAGGAACGTTTACAAGTTTCTAAAAAACGCGAAAAAATGAAATCCAAAGAATTTAGTAAAGCCAAAAAGGAAAATGCTCATTATGAAGCTATTTTAGGAAAAAATAGCAATGAACCTGATCCATTCGAAGTACGAAAAATTCCTAGAATTGTTGTTGCATCTAGTGTGAAAGAACCACCTATAGAAGAGAATTTTAAAACAAATTTTAAAAATAAAACGGATAAAAGAACAGCATCTAAAAAAAATATAAAAAGAAAATCTAGAAATCGACGATAATTATTGTATTATCGTTTTTTTTGTGTATAATAAATTTTACTTGGGGGAACCTAAAAATATGAAAATAGTAAAAGATATTAATAAATTAATAAGAAGGCAAATTTTAGAAATTATTTTTATGATTGGTTTTGTAATGGTATCTACGTCTTTATGGAAAAGCAGTAATGCAGAACATTTACTTTCAATGGTTTCTTCTACGACTACATTAAGTTATACAAGTCTGCAAATAGAAAATCCTATTGAATATGAAATGTTTCCTATGCATAATCAGTATGCTTTACAAAATTTACAACCTTGTGTTGTTATTGTTTCTAATGATACTTATACAGAAGAGGACTATATGTTAGTATTAAAAATAGATAAATCTTCTACTTTGGATTATCAACTTTTAAATTTAGCTATTGACGGTGAGATTTTTTCTTTAAAAGATATGTCACTTTTAGAAGAGTATGAAAATTATTATTTTGTTTTGGATGAAAATACGTTAAAAGGAAATCGAAAAACTTATAACATTCAGTTATGGATGGATGAGAGTGCTGGAAATGAGATGCAAGCAAAAAGTTTACTTATGAATTTTGAACTTATGAATGGAGTTACGAAAATGTAGCTTTTTTCTTTGGCTCTGGATGTTTTGAGTCTTGAAATTTATCTTGTAAATAGTATCTTTTTTTGATATTATGTTTGTATGGTGATGCTATGAACTATACTAAGATTTTTAAAAGGGAAACAAAAGTAATTGCTTATGTCGTTATATGTTTGACTCTGGTAGTAATGGGTGTAAGTTATGCATTGTTTTTACAAGTGAATGATAATAAAGCAAACCAAGTAGTTACAGCTGGAAGTTTGGAAATTACATACGATAAAGGAAATGTCGTAACTGTTCCAGAAGATGATCCATTGAATAATTGTTTGATGCCACAAGGTGACAGTGAAGGAATGGGAAGTGGAGGTTGTACTTATGAACTTAGTATTTATAATTCTGGTACCCTTCCTATGCAGTATGATTTACTAATATATGATGATGATGCTATTCCAAGTGGAGGAGAACATGTCCCTCATGAATACATAAGACATTCTTTAAGTAAACAATACGAAGAAGCATCACAGGCTGATGTAGTTACAACAGAAGATAAAAGAGCTTTAAGTACTTTGGAATTAAAAGATGGAACGAAAAGAATTCTAGAGCGCGCTGTTGTGGCTCCTCAAGAAACGATAGTTTTTAAATTGAAAATTTGGATTGATGAAAATGCTCCAAGTGAAGGAGAAAATAATATTATTGGTAAATACGTCTATTTGAAGTTGGATGTTTCGGGGATTGTTTATGAGAATGAAGCCGCTACTACGACTTTGCTTTCAAGTAAAGAAAGTGGTTTAACAGAAGTTCCTAATACAAATGCAGTTTTAGAAACAAATTCGCCGAAAGAATATCGTTATGTAGGTGCGAATCCGAAAAATTATGTTTATTTTAATTGTAGTGATTCGACAAGAACGGATACTTGTGAAATATGGAGAATTTTAGGTATTTACAATGAATCGCATGGGACAACAACAGAAAGTCGTATTAAACTTATAAAGAGTAATCATGAAGAAATTTCTGCTTGGGATATCAATGATACAGTTGATTATGAGTTATCAACAGTGAATAGTTTGTTAAGTGTATCTTATTATGATGCATTATCTGAAACAGCTAAGGGACAAATTGATAAATCTACTTATTATTTAGGTGGAACAAGCGATTTAAATATAAGTGGTTTGGCAATGCGTGATTATGAGCTTGCTTCTAAAAAAATGATTTCTGTACCTGTTGGTCTTATGCAAGTAAGTGATTATGTTTTAGCAAGTGGTTTAGGAGAAACAGATATGCTAAATACTTTATCAAGTCGAAATGCAAATAACTGGTTATTTACAGGAAAAAGTGAATGGTTTGTGAATCAAAATGCTTCTAACCAAGTGTATGCATTGGATACCACGGGAGCATTGACCACTGGAAATGTTTCTTTGGAAAAATTAGTTCGTCCTGTTGTGTATTTGGATAGTAATATTAAAATTATTGGAGGAGAGGGAACAAGTTCTAGTCCTTACCTACTTTCAAAATAAAATAGCTTTTTTGCTATTTTTTTGTGTTGTATTTCAATCATTTTAGGAAAGGTTTGATTTATTATGAAAAAAGTTTGTTTACTTACTCATGTAGCCGATGCAGATGGAGCATTTCCAATTATTTTGGCAAAACTTGTTTTTGAAGAGTTGGATGTGTTTTCTTGTGAGGTAAATGAAGTAGATTCTATACTTTCTTCTATTTTTTTACATGAAGAAGAGTATGTGTCTATTTTTGTTGTTGATTTGTGTATGAGCGAGCGTTTAGCTTTGGAAATTGATGAGAATAAACAACTTAAAGAGAAAATAAAAGTGTTTGATCATCATGCTAGTCGTTTGCCTTTAAATAAGTATTCTTTTGTTTCTGTGATTGATACACAAAATGGGAAAAAAGAATGTGGTACTACTCTTTTTTATCAGTATCTAAAAAAAGTTTATTTTAAGGAAATTCTTAATACTCCTTGCTTAAAAACAATGATAGAATTTGTACGTGAAGGAGATACTTATGATTTTATTTGTGAAAATGAAAAAAGCGCTTTTCAATTCGGTAGTTTGTATGCCATCTATGGAAGAGAGCGCTATATAGAACATTTTTATCGTTATATTTTGGAACAGGAGCATTTTTCTTTTTCAGAGACAGACTTATTGTTAATTTCTTTGGAAGAAGAAAAAACAAAACTCTATATTGAGGAAAAAATGAGCCATGTGTTGTATGCTTTTCTTTCAGGAGTAAAGGTTGGTATTGTATTTGCAGAGCAAAGACGCTCTTTGCTTGGTCATGAAATGGCAAAAAAATTAGATATTGATATAGCGGTTGTTATCAATGTAGATCGAAGTGTGAGTTATCGAGCTGATAAGGAAGAGATAGATGTTTCCGTATTAACTATTCCGAATGGTGGTGGAGGACATAAACATGCGGGCGGAAGTCCACTTCCTAAAGATTTAAAGGAAAAAATATGTGAATCTATTTTTCAAGAAATAGAATGGAAATATTAAAGGAAGTTTTACAAGAAAAAATAAATTATGAAAACAATAACATTTTTTAGAAACAAGTGTTATAGTATTCTTATGAAATCAATTACGCTAAAAAACATTTAATAGCGATAAAGGATGTATTCAATTTGATAAGATTATAGTAAGTTTTGATGAATAAGTGGAGGCTTTAAAAAATAATAAAATACGTTAAAAAATATGAGCAGGGAAAACATATAATGTTTCCTTGTTTTGCTTTAAAATAAGTGTTAAAATATATCATTATACATTGATTTGTAATATTTCGTTTTATTTGTTAAATTTGTAGCTGACATTCGAGTCTTTGTTACATTACCAAAAAATAATAGTACTGGTATAATATTAAAGTGGTAAAGTTGATATAAAAATTGAAGCTAGAAGGTGAGGTAAAAATGCCTAAAAATGACAATGATATGCTGATTTATGAAGATAAAGATGGAATTACTAAAGTAAATGTAAAATTTATTGATGAAGATATTTGGCTAACACAAAATCATATAGCTGGTATTTATAAAACTACACAGCAAAATATTAGTTTGCATATTAAAAATATTTATCAAGTTAAAGAATTGCAAGAGGATGCAACTCACAAGAATTTCTTGTTAGTTCAAAAAGAGGGAAATAGAGATGTCAAAAGAAGTATAGATCATTATAATTTAGATATGATAATTGCTTTAGGTTACCGTGTTCAATCAGAAGTTGCGGTAAGATTTAGAAAATGGGCTACTATTAGATTGCATGAATATATTCAAAAAGGTTTTAGCATGGATGATGAAAGACTAAAACAAGGGGGTAATAGATATTTTAAAGAACTTTTACAAAGAATTAGAGATATTCGTTCAAGTGAAAGAAATTTCTATCAACAGGTTACTGATATTTATGCTACAAGTATTGATTATAATCCAAGAAGTGATATGACCAAAAAATTTTTTTCAACAGTTCAAAATAAACTTCATTTTGCAGTTCATGAACATACTGCAGCGGAACTTATCTATGGAAGGGTTAATAACGAAAAACCTTATGTTGGAATGACCAACTTTAAAGGAAATTATGTAACATTAGATGATACGAAAATTGCTAAAAACTATTTAACAGAAATAGAACTTCAAAGACTTAATTTATTAGTATCTCAATTTTTGGATTATGCTGAACTTCAAGCGCTGGATCAAAGACCTATGAAAATGTTAGATTGGGTGTTGGAACTAGATAATCAAATTAAATTAAATTAAATAGAAGAAGAATATTAGAAGGAAATGGCAAAATCTCGCATGAGCAAGCAATAGAAAAAGCTGAAAAGGAGTTTAATCTGTATCGTGAAAGAGAAATGAAAACTTTAGAAAGTGATTTTGATATTATGATTAAAACATTAAATAGTCAAAATGTATATTATCGTATAACTTATAATGGAGAAGGAATTTATAATGCTTAAAAAAGTATAGTTGGGATGGATACATGGAAAGAATTATTAAATAATAAACAGATAAATTGGTTACCAAAACCGCCTGAATACTCTTCTAAAGCTATATCCTATTTTACTAAAAATGGGTATAAATTATTTGAACAAAAAACTTTACCAATAATACTTAAATATTTAGATAAGGAGAATATTGAAATCAATACTTATAACGAAGTTGGTAATAAAACCTTATATATAGATGAATATCAAATGGTGATAGAATTTGATGAAAAATAAATTATTTACTATAATGGATGGTAAAATTTCGTGAATTTGTGGCCGGCATTCGTGACATTTTCGGTATCATCATTTTATGAAAAAGATGATAACCAATATGAAAAATATTTACATAATAGAAATAGCTAGCCTAGATGATGGAGGTTATTGGAATATAAAATAGAATTTGTGACTTTCTGTTTAAGAAATTCGTCCTTATAATTTTAAAGCAGTTGCATAATCAAATATAAAAATTCATGTTGAGGGGGAATATAAAAATGAATGAAATGGAAACGTATAACGAAAAAACATTTGAAGATATTAAACATATTGATTCAATTGGTAATGAATATTGGCTAGCACGTGAATTACAAGTTGTTTTAAATTACAAAGAATGGCGAAAGTTTGAGGGTGTTATTAATAAAGCTAAAAATGCTTGTATCAATAGTAATGTTAATATGATAGATCATTTTGTCGGTGTCGACAAGTTGTCAAAACGTGCAAATAATGCTGAAGTATTAATAAAAGATTATCAATTATCTAGGTATGCTTGTTATTTAATTGCCCAAAATGGAGACTCTAGGAAAGAAAGGATAGCACTTGCTCAAACATATTTTGCTGTACAAACAAGAAAACAAGAGTTAACTGAGAAAGAATATAGTGAATTAACTGAAGATGAAAAAAGGTTTTATCAAAGAAGTTTAACTAAGAAAGGGAATTATTCTCTAAATCAAGCAGCTAAGAATGCAGGTGTTAAAAATTTTGACTTGTTTCATAATGCTGGCTATAAAGGCTTATACAATGGCGAAACAGCAGATGATATTGCAAAAAGAAAAGGCCTAAGATATCGAGAAGATATTTTAGATAATATGGGAAGTGATGAGTTAATTGCTAATTTATTTAGAATCTCTCAAACTGAACAAAAATTAAAAAGAGATAATATTAGTAGTGAAAAAGAGGCAAGTCAAACTCATTATACTATAGGAAAAAATATTAGAGAGGTAATTGCTAAAAATGGTGGAGCTATGCCCGAGAAATTACCAAAACCTAAAAAATCATTAAAAGAATTAGAAAAAAAGAATAAACTTGTAAGTAAAGTTAAAAATAAATAAAAAATTGAATATTTTAAAGTAATCTATGAGGTAGAGCGAAGTATGAAACAACAAAATATATATGATAATAAAGAATTTTTTGAGGAATACCAAAGTTTGAGAAAAAATGCTTTTAGTGCAAATGAATTAATTGAAATTCCACAATTATTTGAATTAATTGGTGATGTTACGAATTTATCAATATTAGATTTAGGTTGTGGTACTGGCAAGCATGATAAAAAATTAATTGAAATGGGAGCAAAAAAAGTTGTTGGGATAGATTTATCTAATAATATGATAAATGAAGCAATAAAAAGTACGAATAGTGATAAAATTGAATATAAAGTCATGCCTATGCAAAATATTGATGAATTAGATGAGAAATTTGATTTAGTTGTTTCTTCACTTGCTATTCATTATATTGAAGATTATGATAGTTTATGTAAGAAAGTTTATAATGTATTATTAGATGGTGGCAGATTTATTTTTTCATATGGACATCCAATGGATTCTTGTACAATATTAGATAATTATTCCAATAATTATGTTTTGATAAATAATAAAAAATATTTTTTAATAAGTGATTATAATAATGAAGGTAAAAGAGTAAGTCGTTGGTTTGTTGATGGTGTAGAAACATATCACAGAAATATGTCGCATTTAGTTAATGGACTAATTGATGTAGGGTTTAAATTAGAGCATATGAAAGAATCCTATGCTACTGATGAGATAATTAAATTAAAACCAAAATATGCAGAACAACAAGACCATTCTTACTATGTATATTTTAAATGCAAAAAGTGATTATAATAAATAGTAAAAAAACATTTAGTAAATTTGTGGCTGACATTCGTGTCCCAGCAAAAAAGAAGAGATTGAAGCATTAAAAATTAGTCAGGACACGAATTTTTGAATTTTGGACACGAATAATAGGCTGACTGTAGTCATAATAAGGAGGAGAGTATGTTTAAATTAGTATCAAAATATAAACCAAGCGGGGACCAACCACAAGCAATTGATAAGTTGGTGCATGGTATTGAAAATGGCGAAAAAGAACAGGTTTTACTGGGTGCTACAGGAACTGGGAAGACTTTTACGATTGCAAACGTAATCGCAAAAACGAACAAACCGACACTTGTTTTAGCACACAATAAAACACTTGCTGGACAGTTATATGCGGAACTTAAGGAGATATTCCCTGAGAATCACGTCGAGTATTTTGTATCATACTACGATTATTATCAGCCAGAAGCTTATGTACCTAGTAGTGATACTTATATCGAGAAAGATTCTTCTATTAATGATGAAATCGATGAACTTCGTCATGCAGCCACTTCTTCTTTAATTAATCATCCAGATACGATTGTGGTATCAAGTGTTTCTTGTATTTATGGTATAGGTGAAAAAGAAGAATACATCAACAAGATGTTAATTTTGACAGTAGGCGATATAGTAAAAAGAAATGTGATTATTAATAAGTTGGTTGATATGACGTATGAGAGAAGTGATATGGATTTTCATCGTGGTACGTTTCGAGTTCGTGGAGATAGTATCGATATTATTCCAGTAAATGAGCATGCAAATGGGATTCGTATTGAATTATTTGGAGAGGAAGTCGAACGTATTTATAGTTTTGATCCTGTAACAGGTGCAATTGTCCAAAATAAAAAATCGATTACGATTTCTCCTGCTAGTCACTTTGTAACAAGCGATGAAAAAATGACAGAAGCGATAAAACGGATTGAAGCAGAACTAGAAGTTCGTTTAGAAGAGTTAAAGAGTCAAAATAAATTACTTGAAGAACAACGACTTCGTGAACGTACACTGTATGATTTAGAAATGTTAAAAGAGACTGGCTTTTGTAGTGGAGTTGAAAATTATTCGAGACATTTGGCTTTACGTGGGGAAGGTGAAACTCCTACTTGTCTTATTGATTTCTTTCCTGACGATTTTTTATTAGTGGTGGATGAATCCCATGTGACTTTACCGCAAGTGCGTGGGATGTACAATGGGGATAGAATGCGTAAGTCTACATTAGTAGATTATGGATTTCGTCTTCCAAGTGCTTTAGATAATCGTCCATTGAAATACGAGGAATTTGAGAGTAAAATCCATCAGGCGATTTATGTTTCTGCAACTCCTGGGGATTATGAACTTGAAAAGACAAACGGAACATTTATAGAACAAATTATTCGTCCTACAGGATTACTTGACCCAACGATAGAGGTAAAACCAAGTGAAGGTCAAATTGATGATATTATTCATGAAATTCATAGAAGGAAAGAAAAGAATGAACGGGTCTTGATCACGACACTTACGATTCGTATGAGTGAAGAGCTAACGAATTACTTAAAAGAGATGAATATAAAGGTAGCTTATTTACATAGTGAAATCAAAACGTTGGAGCGTTTAAAAATTATTCAAGAATTACGTAAAGGAATTTATGATTGTGTTGTTGGAATCAATTTGTTGCGTGAAGGATTAGATATTCCTGAGGTAAGTTTGATTTGTATTTTGGATGCCGATAAACAAGGTTTTTTACGGAGCAGCAGAAGTCTTATTCAAACGATTGGTAGAGCGGCTAGAAATAGTCATGGACATGTGATTATGTATGCGGATACGATTAGTGAAGCAATGGATATGGCTATCAAAGAGACAGCAAGAAGAAGAGAATTACAAGAAACCTATAATCAAGAACATGGCATTGTTCCGAAAACGATAGAAAAAGAGATTAAAGAGGTTGTTACGAATATTGCGGAAGAGAAATCAAGCAAAAATTTTTTAAAAATGAGTAAGAAAGAAAAAGAAAGCTTGATGGAACGTATTGAAAGCGAAATGAAGGAAGCTGCAAAAAATTTGGATTTTGAACGAGCGATGGAATTACGTAATGTTTTGTTTGAAATGAAAAGTGAATAAGTGCAATTTTGTGTGCAAAATTTAATACAATTGTGGTATCCTATAATTAGGAGTTGGCTGTTATGGAAGTAGAGAAGATTTTACAAGAAATTAGTAGTTATTCTTTTTCAGAAGATATTTTCTCTTTTTTGTTGCAGAAAAGTAAAAAATATTCTACTTTGTCTTTATTAAAACATATGTTATTCTCTGTTATTAATTGTGCACCTTTCGTATTTCTTCTATCTTCTTTTTATCATTTAGAAAGAGGAGAAGATTGTCTAGAGGAAATAATTATTCGGTATCACAATCGAGAAATAAAAAGAACAAAGAAAGAGTTTTTGTTAGAACGAAATGAAAAATTGAAAAAGGTTGTGAATGATTTTGTAAATGGGGAAGGAACTTTGTTAAAAGAGATTCTTTCTTATGGAAAAGCTATATTTTCTTTTTCATCTATTTATGATCAAACAATGGAATTAGAACTTGAGAAAAAATTGGTCTTGTATGAACATCTTCTTATGAAATTTAATGCCTATGATGAACATTTACTTTCTTTTCGAAAACTAAAAAAAGACGCACAAAGGGATCTTAAAAAGAAAGTACCTTTGGTTCTTTATGATAGAAAAATATTAAAAAATGGGGAAGAAAAGGAAAAAAAGAAAGTATATAAATTTTTTAAAACATTTGCCTATCGAAAATATGCAATGAAAATAGATTTAAAAATAGAAGCTTTAAAAAAAGAAAAAAATGCTCTTAAAGAAGAAGAAAATAAATTGTTACAAGAGATAGGTGCATTGTTTTCTTCTAAAGAAGGAACTGTTTTTTGGGAAGCAATTTTGAATAAATATGAATATTATAATCGAAATATTTCTTTGCAAGAAATTTTACAAACCGTTCTCTTAGTAGGAAAAAATTATAAAGAATTGGAATCTGATTTATCAACATGTTTTAAAGTGATTCAAAGTTATCCTAAACTTTGTGGTTATATTAAAAATGGAAATGTATTGACTTTTGTTTGTAAGAAAATTCGTGAAAGTTATGAAGAAGCAAGTAAAATTCCATGGGATGTCCATGTACGAAAAGTTGATGTTCCCAAAGAAAAGAATTCATTTTATCGGGTTTATGGGTATTTGGAGCTTCCTAGCAAAATGGAAGAATTGTCAAAAGTGTTTTTAGACCTACTTAAGGAAAAAGATTCTATTTCTTTTATTAAGAAATGTGCTAGTTTTTATTTGGATCTATTGATTGTGCAACCTTATCAGGTAGGAAATGATAAGACGGCTCGTTTTTTGCTTTCTTTAATGTTGTTACTGCATGGTATAATTTTGCCTTGTTCTTTTGTTGTTGCCAATCAGATGAGTTATAAAAGTAATCTTTGTAAAACGTATGGAGAAATGGAACAAGAATTATTGACACGTTATTTTCTTTTTTATCCAAATGTGCAAAAGTAATTTATAAAAATTGAGGAAAATTATTACAATATTCTGGTAATTAGATTACATCTGTTTACAGAAAAGGATAAAAAATTTTATTTTTTTCCTTCTTTTGATAGGGAATCAATTCTTTAGAAATAAAACCTATTCACTGTGTTATTTTTTTGTTATAAGAGTTGTATTTTTGGAAAATTGTGGTATACTAGCGAATGCAAAACGGGGTGAAACTATGGAAAAAATATATATTTTTGGACATCAAAAGCCAGATACAGATAGTGTTTGTGCTAGTATTAGTTTGTCTTATTTAAAAAATCAATTGGGGTACAATACAATTCCTAAAGTTTTAGGACATATTAATCAAGAGTCAAAATATGTTCTTGATTATTTTGGAGTGAAAGAACCTGAGTACTTGAATGATGTAAAAGTACAAATACGAAATATGAAATACAATAAAAATGCAATTATTAATGAAAAAGCTTCTATTTATGATGCTTTTCAAATAATGCAAAAAGAAGAAGAAACTGGAATTTGCATTGTTGATGAAAATAAGAAATTAAAGGGTCTTATTACTTTAAAAGATTTAGCTCGTCAATTGGTTGTTGGGGATAAAAATAATTTACATACCACTCTTTTTAATGTAATGAAAGTTTTGAATGCAGAAATTGTTTTGCAAAATCATGATGAAATTCACGGAAGTATCGTTGCTGCTAGTTATAAAAGTCAAACAATTTTGGAGGAAATTGCGTTTTCTAATCAACATATTTTAATTGTTGGAGATCGGTATCGCGTATTGGAATATGCTATTGAATCAAATGTACAGCTGATTATTATGACGGGTGGTTCCTCTTTACCAGAAGATTTGTTTGAAAAAGCCAAACAAAAAAAGATAAGTATCCTTTGTACTTCTTTTGATACTTATACTACTTCCAATTCTATTGTTCTTGCCAATTCGATTTCTACCATTTTAGAAGTGAATGATCCTATTACTGTAAATTCTTTGGATTATCGAACTGATTTTTTAGAACTTAGTGAAAAGTTAGGACATACCAATTACCCTGTGGTTAATAAGTCTCATAAGTGTTTGGGATTATTAAAAATTAATGAAGTCAATCAGTATGAACGTTTAAAAATTATTTTAGTAGACCACAATGGTTTTAGACAGAGTGTGGATGGTATTGAAGAAGCAGTGATTGAGGAGATTATTGATCATCATAATTTGTTGAATGTTGGAACTCCAACTCCAATTAATTTTAGAAGTATGCCTGTTGGTTGTACATGTACTATTATTTATCATATGTTTATTGAGAGTGGCATTCCTATTCCTAGAGAAATTGCAGGACTTATGCTTTCTGCTATTTTATCAGATACTTTGTTATTGCGTTCTGTTACTGCTACGGAAGAAGATAAAAGAGTGGTAGAAAAACTTGCAGAAATTGCTAATATTGATGTAAAGGAATATGGACATGCTATGGTGAAGGCTGGTTTTTCTATCAAAGGGAAAAATGCTGCCGATTTGATTGAAGAAGATATTAAAACTTTTCGAGTGGGTAATAAAGTTGTTGGCATTAGTCAAATATTTACTATGGATTATGAAGACATTGAAGCAGATATGGAAACGTTTATTGATAAAATAGATGTTTTGGCTAGCAGTACATTTAATATGACAATTGTTTTGATTACGGATATAGAAAAAAATGGCTCGTATGTCTTTTTTGATCGAAAATCTGAAGCTTATGTTCAAGAAATTTTTAGCGACGCTAATTTTAAACAAGGAAACTATGTTCAAGATTTATTGTCAAGAAAAAAACAATTGGTTCCAAATGTTATGGAAGTTTTGGAGAAATAGAGAACATCTATTTCTTTTTTATTTTAGGGTATGGTTTTCTCTCGTTTGTTAAACCGATTAGATAATCAATGCTCGTGTTATAAAATTCTGCTAATTTTGCATACTTTTCAATAGGCATACTGACTATTCCTAACTCATATCTAGAGTAGTTTTGTTGAGGAATATTTAAAATTTTAGCAATATCTTTTTGAAATAAATCTTTATCTTCTCTAATCTCTTTTAGTCTTTGTATATTCATAAGGGATACCTCTTTTTTATTTTCTCATACACCATATGAAGTGTATTGACTTTAAACCAAAAATGATGTATAAGGGAAATGTAAACATCATAAGTGGTGTGTGAAGGGATTATGAAATTAGAAAAATTTGAAAAACAAAAAAGAAACAAGAAAGTAGTATTTGGTTCTATACTAAGGATACTGATAGTAGTAGGAAGTATAACACTATACAAAACATTTGCTTTGTATAAAGAAGAAAAGACATTCAATGTCCTAAGAGGCCAAGTACCTATATTTGTAAAAGGAGATTTAGAATTAGCCATTAGTGTCGATGGAGAAACATCAAGTACTATTCCAAATAAAGGT
>CANSRH010000028.1 GCA_947649365.1 uncultured Mycoplasmatota bacterium
GATTTTACCTAGCCTAGATTCATATTTCTATTTAAAACTGTTAAAGTAGGGGGATAACGGCACTGAGTTCTTCAATCCAATTAGTATTGAGGTGGATTATAATACAGGTGAAGTTTTATCTCATATCTTTTATTGTGATTCCTATTGTTCTTATCAAAAGGGCTCTATTGAAAAGAATCATGAATATATTAGATATATTTTACCTAAAAAATCTTCTTTTAATCATTTAACACAAGAAGATTGTGATTTAATTGCTTCACATATTAATTCCACAAGTAGAATTATTTTAAATAACAAAACACCATATGAAGCTGTTCAAACTTTAATGAGTATTGATACTATTAACAAATTAAATATTAAATTTATTAAGCCTAATGAAGTGAATTTATCACCAAATTTATTATCAATGAAAGAATGGGATAAAAATGATAGACAATAATATTATTAATCTGTTTAATATTAAAACATACTCTAATGAACTACTTGAATACTTAAAAACAAATAATCTCATCACTACTGATGAGATTAAAGAAATTATTACCTATTTCGAAAGTCCCATTTTTGAAATGGGTAATATTTATAAGTTTATTTTAGAATTAGAATCTAAAATAAGTGAATTAGAACAATACTTTGTTTAACTAATTATTGTTCTTAACAATTATAAATGACAAATGAAACATAATAAAAATCACTTATAATTTTAATTTAATGACGAGAATTTAGTTATATAATTTTTAAAAAAATTGAATTTACGTCACTTTTTCGCGTGATGTAAAAATACTAAATTCTCTTCACTTGTTATTAAATTAATACATTTTCAAGATAATTACAATATAAAAATGCACCATTTTAACCTAAAAATCGTGCATTTACTTCTTCAATCATAATTATTGGTAAATACGAGAATTATCTTTTTAATTCAACGAATCATTCTTTTTTATATTTTTTTTACTCTTTTTGATTCTTTCAAAAAAATAAAAAACAACAGAAACAAGAACCATTCCTAATAAATTTAAAAAAATATCATCCACTTCAAAAATTCCTGTATAAGTAAAATATTGCAAAGACTCTATCATAAAGACAAAAAGAAAATCCGTCAAAAAAATAATTTTAAATTGTTTGAAAGAAAATAGTTTCAAGATAAAAAATTGAATTGGCATAAATATTGCTAAATTTCCAAAAATATTAATCATTACAACATTGATATTATAAGATGAAAAATCAAAAATATATTCTTTTATTGTTTGAAAAAGAAGCAAATTATATCGAGTTTCTCCAATTGTTCTTCCAAAAATAGTTAAATTAAAAACCATAACAATATATAGCAAAAACAAAAAAATAGAAGATAACTTTTTTATTTTCCCTCTATCTTCCACTCTATCATAATAATTGGCAAGTAGAGAATTTGCAAATAAAATTAAAGCCGAAAAAAGAATATAAAACAGAACACCCCCTTTATAATCATAATACGGCATCGAACTAGTATAAATTCTTTTTAAATAAAGCAAATGACAAAATAATGTTGCAAGATAAAGAAGCATAGACAAAAGAAAATATATGGTATTCTTTTTCCTCTTGCTTTCATCTATATACTCTATAATCTCTTTAATAGTTTCATTAGATGCACTATCTTCTCTTCCAGACAATATTGCAGACACAGTTATTCCAAGAACATTTGCTAAAAACATCAGGGCATCCTCTTCCCGTCTCCCATCTAGAAATTGCTTTTTCGGTAACATACAATTTTTCTGCTAATTCTACTTGTGTCAAATTCTTTTCTTTTCGCTTTTCTTTAATCAAATTGGCTATCTTTTCTAAATCCATACAATCCTCTCCTTCTATAAAAAAGGATATAAACTAACTCCAAATTTTACAATCTATGCAACGTAGAGTTCTAAAAAAATTTTTAAACTATAGAAACTTACTAGGATGTTTTAATAGGTGATTTGATAAAGAATCATATTTTTTAATAAAATTATAATACATTTTTTCGTGGCCCTTTTTGTTTGGATGAAAATCTATGTTATTAAAATCACTTTTTGATAAATTATCGTTATGAACAAATACAACATTTTTATATTCCTTTGTTATTTTATAAATAGATTCATTAACACAAGAAATGAATTCTTGAAGATTTTTTCTTATATAGGAAATTTTTGTAGGTACAAACAAACCAATAATAAAAATTTTAATATTTGGATTGATAGTTATTAAATTATTAATATTTTTTTCCAAGTTATTTAAAGTTTTATTTATCTTTATTTTTTTTAATTCTTTTTTTATTTTCCCTGGTCTTAAAAGTTTAAATAGACTCAATTTTTGAGATTTTAATAAATCATTTACAAAAGCAGAATAGATAAAAATAGTATCATGATTTTTAATGTATTCTTTAACTATAATTTGTTTATCGCTTTCCTTTGATTTATAATGATTTAAAAAACTTTTTGGTAATTCCAAATAAGGATAAATGCCAGAATATTTACATTGTTTAAGCATTTTGTTTTGAGAACTTTTTATGTCAAATAAAGAAATAGCATTAGAGATTAAACTTTCAATATAATGATTATCATTATTAGTAGACATATGAAAACAATTTATAGTTGTAATATTATATTCTTTCGCAAGTTTTTCTTCAATCATTTCAAAAAATCCCACATGATGGTGATTATCTTTTGTATAAGGAACACCTATAGAATCAGCTGCCCCTATTAATAATAAATCTTTTTTCACGTTTTCACCTCTTTATATAATATCTTTGCAAATTTATCTATTTTATAAATACAATATAATTTCAATACTATTATACTATAAATATTTTCTGGATATAATGCTAGAAAATAAGAGAAAGAATCCATAATGACATAAAATATCCACATAATCATGATGTCAATCCTTAAAACTAAGAATTTTAAAAAAGAAGTAAAGTTTTTGTTTGATAAAATTGTCAAAAATTTAATATTATTATAAAAAAGTGAACTACTAGAGTTCAAAGATTTTAATAAAGAAAGCCTAGTTGATTGGAACCAGCACTCAAAGAATTACAAATATAGCACCAATATTTATCATTTCCAATTAAATACAAACCTCTCCAATAAATCAAAAATAATTATAAACTATAAATATTAAAGTAGTTCTTGCATTTTTAAATCGTCACAAATCCGTCACAACATACAAATATTGTCTACTTTTCTAAATATTGGAACATATAAAAAGCCCATAAAATGGACGAATAATCATTGGAGGGCCTAGTCGGATTTGAACCAACGATCAGGGAGTTGCAGTCCCACGCCTTACCACTTGGCTATAGACCCAAAAATCGAAAAACAATTGTGAAACTCCCATCATAAAATTATAAATAACTTTATGAAAAATACCAAAGTTCCATGCACCTTAAATTTTAATATAAAATGCGACAATTGTCAAAGATTTATTATAATATATGCTTTATTTATAGAAATTGTGCAAAAATGAATTAAACAAAAAGCAGATTATTTCAAGCGATAAATATAACGTTTATCTCGTACTGTAAGTAATAACTCAATTTGTTCTGCTTCCAATATTTCTTTTCGAATTTCAAAAACAAATACATTGTTCATAAACGGAGTAGTTCGATTATACATAGAAATCAATTGAGTTTCTCCATTGTTGAGCGTCCGTATTGATAAAAATTGATTAGAAAACTTTGCACTAGTTTTCATTGCATTCCAATAATCACTTTCTTCATCCAAATGAAAATCATGATGCAACACAAGTAAAGTCGTTTTTTCAATGGTACCACTTACATTAGGAGTAATACTATCCTTTAAGGTACGACAATTGTTTTCTGTTTTACAATATTCATAATCATAAGTATAATTCCCAACAAATTGATAATTATGAAGTTGAAACGTACTATAGTCCAAATTCGTTTGTTTTAAATTAATAATTTTTCCAATATCCAAAACATCCATATCTTCAACTTTATCTATTTTCGGCGGATTTAATTTAATAAATTTATACTTGGCAGCAATATCCCCCACTTTAAAATCAATACTTTCTAAAATTTTAATGGTATACTCATTGGTTAAATCAGCCGCATCTATTTCATAAGCCAATGTATAAGCTTCTTTGCTCTGTCTTTTTATTTTCTCTCCTAAATAAGGTTTACCAAAATCCACAAAATGTTCTCCTCGATCCAAAAGAGGATAAATGTTTTTATTATTCAAAACCAAACGAAAATTAGTATAATCCAGTTCATAATCTTTATTGCTTTTATTTTCAATCAAAAGTTTCAAAACCAAATAATATTTTCCATCTGTAATTACATTTCCATTATAACTAAGATTAGTAACCATACTATCTGTAACTTCAAGTGTAAAAAAATGATGTGTCATTTTATCTGTTGTTCGATAAGTTTTATTATACACTCCATAATGCAAATAAAATAACGTTCCTATAAAAATGACAACAACTGCTGCAATGCATGAAAATACAAACGTATTTTCCTTGATATAATAAGTCATTTCTCTAACAAATCTTCTAGCAGTTCGTTCAATTTTGTATCCCTCTACGTTAACACGAAACTCAAATTCTTCCGAATCAATATCCGTTATTTCTAATTCCTTTAAATCTCCTGCAAAATTAAATTTTTTAATATCAAAACCAATACCACGAACAAAAGTATAAAGAAAAAAGAAATATTGCGGCAAACAAAGAACAACAGAAATATCTCGATAAGCTCGAGCAGTTTGGGCAGTAATTAGGTTATGCTCCATATTACTTAATACACTATAAGTAAATCCTATCAATACAAAGAAAAAAAGATAATAAAGTAAAAGAAAAAAATAAAGTTTGGTTGATTTTTTCTTCTGACGCATTAAATAATAAATTGCTAAAATAGACAAAATAATAACAAGAACCGCAAAATACATAAAAAAATTAATATGCTCTGCTGCAATAGTAAGTAAAGAAGTTGAATAATTATTTCTAACATATTCTCTAAAAAAAGCAACAACACGAAAACTTCGGTGAATAAGGTAACCCATCGGCAACAATAACAACAAATGAATCATTCGAAAATGTCGAATTAAAAAAGCATATGGTTTTTTTAATATCATGTAGGTAAGTCAACTCCTTTTATCTTACCCCTATCATATCATAATACAAAAAAAAGTACCAGCTTTGTACTTATTTCTTTTTTACCAAAATTTGTCCAGCAAGCAAATAAATGACAGGATTGGTAGTCATTAACTCCTTTTCACTTTCATTAAACACTTTAGAAACCATCTCTAAAGTATCACCCTCTTTTGTAATATAATAACTGTACCCACTTTTTGGAATCAATATTTCTTGATTTGGATAAATATAATCGTCCATATCTAGTCCATTCATACTTGCTAGTAATTCTGGATTAATATTATACTTTCTTGCAATCTCATACAAAGTATCTCCTTTTTCAATGACATAATAATTAAAATAGTGATCCGCATTTTTAGGCACAATTACATCCATGCCTGCTCTTACTTGTTCATCGTAATAAATATTGTTAATATCTTTTAATACGCCAACATTGGTATGGAACATTCGGGCAACAGAATCAAGGGTTTCTCCCTTTTTTAAAGAATATTTATCAAACATAACATCACTTCCTAGTATACAATATGCCTAAAAAGCAAATGAGTGAAAAAATTCTAAAAAACAAAAATCATATTTTTATAATTAAAATTCCATTCAAAATTAGCTAAAACAAGTACTTCTCCTTCAAGAGGAGAATAATAATAAAGTTGATCTCCAACCAAATAATAAACTAGAACACCATCGCTAGCAACAATATCTTTTACGTTTTGATTCGATATTCTTATCTTATACCCATTGATAATTTGGTACAAAGTATTTTCTTCTATAGAATAAGTAATAGGTAAATTCATCGTAAACTTTTTTTCAGCATTTACAAGCTGAATCATAGAAGTAGATTCCCATTCTCCATTCACTAAAATTTTTCCTTGTTGATTATTAGTCATTTTGTTAACCAATAAACGTTTCGGAGAAATTTCATATTCCATTTTATTTTTCTTATCTACCAAATAAGCCTTTTTCTGATAAGTTCCAAGAAAATAAGAATCAAATGACATCTCATGTTCCAAAGACAATTCTTTCACTTTATTGGTTTTAGTATGAAGTACATAAAATTTATGAAAAATATAAGAACTTTCATAATCAGCAAGTAATAAATAATTATCCACAGGAAAAAGAAGAGGAACATTATAAACATCATTAGAAAACAAAGAAATTTCTTGTTCACCTTTTTCATCAATCACATAAAAACCTCTGTAATTCCATAAAAAATACTTACGATGATTCAAATGATAAATTTTTATATTACCAAAGGTTTTTTCTTCACTTTTTATTTCTTTAAAATAACTTTCAGGAAGAATTTCTTTATTCGTTAACAAATAAAAACTAATGGGCTCTCCTTTTTGAATACATAGAGGAGAATAGGAAAAAGCACCTTCAGGAACAATACAGATAGTATCATCCTCTTTATAAACTTCTATATGACGAACTAATTTTTTCTTGTATTGATAGGAAGAAGGAAAAGAAACAAAAAATTCTTTATCTTCCACTTGAAATCGAAAGGAATACCACTTTAATTTTTTATCAAATGTCTCCTGTACAAAAACTTGAGACACCATATATTCTTTTGTATAATCTTTGCTTCGAAAAAGAAAGAAAAAAAGAAAGAACACAACTAGCAAAAAAAATAGAATTCGTCTTTTTTTTAAACGTTTAAACCACTTCATACATCGTACCCTCTTAAAAGAATTGTATCGTGTTTCAAAAAAGTTTGCAATGCTAATTATTTATAAATTCCAACAGCAGTTTCATTAGAAGGAACATCTTTTAAAACAATTGCACCTGCCCCTATTCGAGCATTCTTTCCAATAGTAATATTTCCTAAGACTTGAGCATGTGCTCCAATCACTACATAATCGAGTACAGTAGGATGGCGTTTTCCTTTATTTAAACTTGTTCCACCAAGTGTCACCCCATGATAGATAGTAATATTATCTCCAAGAATAGCGGTTTCACCAATAACAACACCAAAGCCATGATCGATAAATAAATTCTTACCTATGGTAGCACCAGGATGAATTTCAATTCCCGTCTTTCGTTTTGCTCTTTCTGAAAAATAACGAGCCCAAAAATAACATTTACGCAAATAGAACCAATGAGAAATTTTATAATAAATTTGTACACGAAAACTAGGGTACAAAAAAACTTCCCATATGCTTTTAATTGCTGGATCTTTTTTCTTAATCAAATTTATTTGTTCTTTTATAAACTTCATAAATACTCACTAATTTATTGTATGAAGAAATAAAAAAAAGGAGTAGATATATTCTCTACTGAACCAATTTTTTTATAAGTTCTTCCTCTTGCTCCTTATAATAACGTAACCATCGAAAATAGTCTTCAATTCCTAATTGATTTATAGTTTCTTCATTATCTAAAAACGAATAAGAAATATCATCAAAAGAATCATAAAGAACATCACAAGGTTTTTGATAGCGAAGTTGATAAGCATATTGAATAATTTTTCCTTTATTTTTTCCAGTTGGAACAAATTGTAATTTTTTATAAAAAACAACCAATCGTAACAATGTGTCTATGTGTAGTAGCTTATAATCGTGTCCTGTCAAACCATTAGGAAAATAATTCCAAATATCCCCAAAACAAGGAATCCATTCCTTTCTTTCTCGTCCCTGTTCATATTTTTTTATTTCTTCCCAATGTACAATATCTTTTTTTCGTATCCAAATATCTCCCTCATCATTACAATGGGCAACTTGCATAAAACAAGAAGAATAATCTTTTAAAAAAGTAGCATACTGCTCCTGCAAAACCGAAAGATTTAAATCGACTCCACATTCCAAAAAGAAAAAAAGCTGAGGTTCTAAAAAATAGATAAGACAATCTTGAATAATCAAATTTTCAAAGAAATGCAAGCAATAATTTCTCTCACGAATATAATCTTTTATTAATAAAAAATTGGTAGCCTCTTTTAATTCCATACTATTTCTCCTATTTTTACTAATCAAACCTACCTTTATTCTATAATTTTATTATAAAAAAAGTTAAGTAAAAAAACAAGAAGAAGACAAAAAGAAAAAGAAAAAACGTCCAAAAGACGTTTTAAATATAAGCCACTAAAGTAAACAAAATCAATAAGAACACAAGAAGAAGTAGTGCAACTTTCCAAATATGTTTTATCCATTGTTTATAAGGAATATCTAAATAAGACAAACCTATCATTAAAAAGGCACTAGTTGGAGCTACTAACAAAACAAGACCATTCATAGCTACAAAAATAACCATTGCTAAATGAAATGAATCTCCATAAGCAGATAAAACACTTCCCAAAACATACCCAGTATATCCAAAATCCAAATGGAAAAAGGAATTAATTGCTGCCACAATAGAAGTAATAAACGGATTGAATTCCTCTGTCATACCGATAAACCAATTGCTAATTGTAATTGTAAATGGACTCCAATAAACAAAAACAAATACACAAGACACTAGCATCATTAAGAAAGCTGGTTTAGCAATTTTTTTAAGTCCTTCTATAGCAAAATCAAGAACATCATCAAATTTTATCTTGTAAATCAAGGTAGATAAGAACAAAACAACAAGTAAAACGATACTAATAGAATACAAATCCCATGTTCCAAATGCTTTAGCAGTATTTCCTAAAATATAACTAATGATCGTATACTTCCCTACACTTAATTCTGTTAACCAAGTATGGAACTCATCAAAAATAGTAATTTCAAATGCATTCCAATTGATATAGCCTAAAACGACAAAGCAGAAAATAACCACAAAGAACAAAGACATTGGCCAAATCTTAACATTTTTATTTTTATCTTCATCAACAGCATACAAATCAACAATTTCTTCATCCTTATTTTTCTTACTCATCGCTTTGCTCATATGTTGCAAAGTAAAGAAATGATAAACAACAAAAGAAAAAGCAAGAACTCCAAAGCGTATACCAATTTCAGTAAGAACATCTACGGTTTGATACATGCTTAAATAATTAATAAAATAAACAAACCCTTCTGATCCAAAAGTAGCTCCTAAAACTCCTAAAAGAATGGAACCAAAACTACATAAGAACGTAGTGATTTTATCCAATTTCAAACGACCAGCAATCGATACAACCAATGGTACAAAGAAAAGTACAACATAAGTTTGTGTTAAAAAACTAGTTAAAAGTGTAATTAAGAAAGAAGAGGCGATAACAAAAACTTTTTCTTTCCCTTCAAACTTACTAGCAATCTTACTTACCATTGCTTTGTATCCACTAACATTGGATAAAATACCATAGAAAATTCCTAAAAACAAAAGAAAGAACAATTGTTGTAAAAAGAAATTTCCTGCATAAGCACCACTTGCACCAATATCAAAAAGTCCAAGTCTTCCCATTCCCGTACTCGAAAAAACTCCTCCTGAATAAGTCCCAATAGGAATTAACCATGAGAGTACAAAAGTGACTAAAAGTACTAAGAATACAATTTTAAATCCATCATTTTTTGAAAACATATTTTTTATTTTTTTCAATTTACATACCTCCAATAACAAAATTATAGCATAAAATAAAGCAAAAAAAAGAGAATTATGTCTCTTTTCTGTGAAAAATAAATGAAATTTTAATATTAATCCTTATGAACTGGTTTCATAAGTGGAAACAAAATACAATCTTTAATATTTTCAGAATTTGTTAAAAGTTGCATCAATCGATCAATTCCCATACCCCATCCACTAATAGGTGGCATACCGTATTCCATGGCTTCAATATAATCATAATCCATTGGCATAGCTTCCTCGTCCCCTTGTGCTTTTAATTCCGCTTGTTGTAACAAACGTCTTTCTTGTTCTTGTGGATCCACAAGTTCCGAATAAGCATTAATAATTTCTGCCCCATTAATAATTAGTTGAAAACGATCAGTAAGCAAAGGATTTTCATCATTTGCTCTGGCAAGAGGAGACAAACTAATAGGATGACTTGTCATATAAAGAGGTCCAATAACATTAGGTCTTGCTACTTTTTTATAAAGTTGATCTACTAAATTTCCATACCCTAAATTTTCTAAAGGAACATCGCTATCAATATCAATTTTTTCTTCTTTAATCTTATTTAGTAAACTTTCTTTTGTAGAATAAACATCAATATCAATAGAAGAATAGCGAAGAATTAAATCACGGAACGTTATAACTTCCCATTCCCCACTCATATCTACAACCTTATCTCCGATTTGCACATTTAAAGTACCAAATAAATTTTTTATAATGGTTTGGAGCATTTCACGCAAAAGCTTCATATTGTCCTCATAATTTAGATATGCTCCATATCCTTCAATCATAGTAAAATCTTGTAAGTGAGAAGCATCCATTCCCTCATTACGAAAACATCTAGCAATTTCAAACACCTTAGTAAAACCACCCACAACTGCTCTTTTTAAATAAGTTTCTGGAGCAATTCGCAAATACAAATCAATATCGAGAGCATTATGATGCGTCACAAAAGGTTTAGCTGTTGCACCACTTGCCTTATTATTTAAAATAGGAGTTTCTATTTCAACATAACCTAATTGATTCAAATAACTTCTAATTTCCCAAAGAAGACGACTACGAAGCAAAAATTTATTCTTCGACTCTTCATTCGTAATCAAATCCACATAACGATTTCGATAAATCATTTCAATGTCCTCTAAACCATGAAATTTTTCTGGCAAAGGTTTCAAAGCTTTTCCTAAAAAAGTAATACTGCTAGCCCGAACCGTTTTTTCACCCGTATGAGTAGTAAAAATTTCTCCTTCTACACCAATAAAATCTCCCAAATCAAAATTTTCTTTGAACTCCTGATAAGCTTCTTCTCCAATACTATCAATCTTAACAGAAACTTGAATACGACCTTCAATATCTCCAATAGTTAAAAAAGACATCTTTCCCATCTTACGCATTAAAACGATTCTTCCAGCAACTCGAACTCCAGTAGTTTCATCCTCTAAAACACTTGCTTCTTTAATACTATAATTTATTTCATATTTTTCAGGATAGGGTTGTTTTATATTTTTCAATTTCTCTCTTCTCACTAATTCTTGTTCTGTAAAATTTCTTTCCATATTTCCCATTTCCTTTCATTTTACTTAGTATACAAACAAATAAAAAAAAATACAAGCGCAACCTTGTATCATTTCTCTATCTCTAAAAGTTTCTGTTCCCAACTTTCTTTTTCTTCCTCCAAAGCTTCCAGTTCTTTTTTTAACTTTGTAACCATTTCATCTAACTCTTCCTTTTCCACATAAAGAGAAGTTTGTTGTTCCATAGAACTCCTTTTAAGAGTATCTAATAATTCATACTCCCCATCATTTACATCATAAAGTACTGAATTTGCACACTCTAAAACTTGTATGGTTTGAAGCTTAATTTCGTAGCTTACAAACAAGACAAAAACCAATACAAGAAAAAGAAGTTGTATCCCACCAAAAATTAAATACTTTTTATTCATAATAAATCGCCCTTCTACCATAAAAGTTATAAGCTGTCTCAAATTTTTTTCTATCATACTTCACAATGGTACCAGTAAGAGGATCCGAGACAATCACTTTACCATTTGTAGTACTTCCAATCAAAACCAAACTATGAAAATTACAATACCAAGTAATTGTTTTCCCACTTTCCTTATGAATCCATGTATTACACTTTGTTGGAGTTCTCTGATAGCTACTCGCCCATACCTGTACAGGATGTCCACTCTCTACAATCTCCAAAACCTCATCTAACGAAGCCCCTGTTGCCTTCTTAATTCCTGGCTTAAAATGATTAGCAACATCAATAATAGGATTTTCAAAAACACCATAACCAGAAGTATCCTTTGGATTCCCTACAAACTCAACCTCAGGATCTCCGCCATATTTCACATTTCCTTCCATATGAGGAGTATCGCCTTTACGTAAGGTAGCCACAATTGCCTCAGGAGAAACATCTACACCACTATACGTTAACAACAAATAAAGAGAAATCGACTCACAACCATTTGGATAATACTTTCTTTGATCATACGTTGGAAAATTTGGAATTTGAAATTCTTCATAAGAAACATTTTGCTCATAGAATGGATGCACCAACAAATAATAATTCTTTTGTAAAGCTTGCACTTCCTGTGAAACCTTTAACCTAGTCTGCTCTAACTGAATAGCATTCGTTTTTAAAGAAACAATCTCTTCTTCTAAGTTTAAATGTTCCTCTTCCAAAGAAAAAGACATATCCCTTATATTTTCATAAGTAGTTCCCAAATTTTCATATTCCTTTGCTAAAAAGAAATGAAAACGAAAAATACTCTGATAACAAATACCCAACAAAACAAAAAAGACGAAATGAAAAAAGACAAAACCAAAAACAAAAATTTTTTTAAAATCCTTCTTTCTTTTTTTAGCAACAAAAACAAGTCCATAAAAAACAAACAGAAATAAAAAATAATCGAAAACTAACCACTTCATACAATCACATGTTTATTCTATGATAAAAACCTAACTTTGACAATCTATTTTTCCTTACAGTTTATACCATCTAAAAAGTAACCTTCTGGACAAACATAACGTACTTTTGCAGGAATTTTTTCTTCTTTAATACACTTATCATCTTGCAATACATATTCATCATCCATACAAAAAGGTATTCCTTTTTTTCCTTCTTCAATGACTTCATGAGTGTAGGGATCCAACTTAGGTGGACCAACGACCACCATAGTACCTTTTTCCAAAATATGAATGCATTCCTTCTCATCTAAAGTATCATTATCACTACAATAATACTCTTCAATTGCATTTATAATTTTCTTTACATTTTGTTTAGATTCAGCATTAATCTTTTGATTATCTATATCTTTTTCATTATTTGTTAAACTAGAAGATGCATTATCAAATTCATTTGAGCCATTAAAAACAGAATCCATGCTTTCATTTTCATTCGAAACATAACTATCTTTCTTTTCTTCTTGTTGGACTTGTTTTCCTAGCGTCTTATACTTTGTAAAAAAATAGCGATTAAAAGAATAAAAAGAACCTCCTAGTATTCCTAAAAGTACGAAAACCAAAACAACCTTTACTGACTTTTTCAACTTCATACAAACACCAACTTCTAAAGAAATTATAGCACGAAAAAAGAAAATCAAAAGAAAAAAAGCAACCTGCTTTTTTAATTATCTAGAGAATCCTTTATCAAAAGGGATATCATTAGAAAACAAAATCGCCTCCAAATTTCCTATAGGAACATCCGAAAAATGATTTCCATACCTAGCTCGTCTTTGCAATTCAAAATACATTTCTGATAAAGAAGAAAACTCATCCACTCCCAGTTTTTCTAAAAGAGAAAACAATGTTTCTTTCTCTTCCAAAGAGGGCGAAGACAATCCATATCTTGCCAAAAGAGGCATAAGAATTCGATAATCATCTTCCGTAATAGGAAGTGGTTCAACGACTCGTTTTTCTCTCTTTTCCTCCTCCGAAAAAAATTGCTTATTGTTATTATAAAAAGCCCAGCCTCTATCTTCTTTGTATTCACGTAGAACTTCATTCGTATCCTTTGCCATTTTAACCATCCTTTCTTTTCAAGTATAACATAAATAAAAAAAATAGCCTAAGCTACTTTCTTATTTCTATAACGATCTTTAGGATCTAAGTATTCTTTTCGAATTCGAATATCATCTGGAGTAACTTCTACATACTCATCATCTTCAATAAATTCCAAAGCTTCTTCCAACGTAAATTTTTTAGGAGTTACTAAATTAATCGCCTCATCAGCTCCACTACTACGAGTATTGGTTAAGTTTTTATTTTTACATGGATTCACATCCAAATCATTATCACGATTATGAATACCAACGACCATTCCAACATACACTTCTGTTGCAGGTTCAATAATCAAAGTACCACGTTCTTGTAAATTCCATAAAGAATAACCCAATGCTTTTCCATTTTCCATAGAAACCAACACACCATTTTTACGTCTTGTAATCTCTCCCACATAAGGTTTATACTCTTCAAAACTACGTACGCAAATCCCCTCACCACGAGTATTCGTAATAAAAGCACTTCTGTATCCAATAAGACCTCTTGTTGGAGCAGAAAATTCCAAATGTGCTCCACCATTTTCACTAGAAACAACAAGAAGTTGTCCCTTTCTTTCTTGAATATCACTAATCACTGTTCCAGAATATTCCTCAGGACAATTGATAATGACACGTTCAAATGGTTCATACTTTTTCCCATCACGTTCTTCAATCAATACTTGTGGTTTAGAAACAGAAAGTTCGTATCCTTCACGTCGCATGTTTTCAAGTAAAATAGACAAATGCAATTCTCCACGACCACTTACTTTATAACCATCTGCATTTTCAAGAGGCTCTACAATAAGTCCAACATTCGTTTGTAGCTCACGTTCCAATCTCTCTTTGATATGACGTGTTGTTAAAAATTTACCACTTCTTCCAACAAAAGGAGAATTATTAACTAAGAAATTCATAGACAACGTTGGTTTTTCAATTTCAATAGGAGGTAGTGGTAAAATATGTTCCTTATCACAAATTGTATCTCCAATAGAAATATCACTACATCCAGCAACAGTAACAATGTCACCATAATAAGCAATCTCTTTTTCTACTTTTTGAAGTCCTTCATTCACAAATAATTTACTAATCTTAAAAGAGGTAACACTTCCATCATTTTTAGACAAAGAAACCAATTGCCCTTGTTTAATAGAACCCTTAGTCACTCTACCGATACCAAGTCTACCAATATATTCATCATAACCTAAATTAGAAATTTGCAACTGCAAAGGATCATTTTCATTTCCCTCAAAAGGGTTTACTACTTCTAAAATTGTATCCAAAAGTGGTGCAATAGAAGTAGAATCCTCCTCCAAACTTTTCTTAGCAATTCCATCTCTTGCAACCCCATAAATAATAGGAAAATCAAGTTGTTCATCACTTGCATTTAACTCCATAAATAAATTAAATGTCATATCAACAACTTCTAATGGTCTAGCATCTTTTTTATCTATTTTATTAATAAACAAAATCGGTCTTAAATTTTGTTCCAAAGCCTTCTTTAAAACAAAACGAGTTTGAGGCATAGGACCCTCAGCAGAATCGACAAGCAAAACAACAGTATCTACCGTTTTAATAACACGTTCCACTTCACTTGAAAAATCGGCATGACCTGGGGTATCCACAATATTAATTTTAATATCTTTATAACGAATCGCACAATTCTTAGAATAAATGGTAATACCACGTTCTTTTTCAATATCATTACTATCCATAACACGTTCTACTACTTCATCATGTTCAGAAAAAACACCATTTTGAGCAAGCAAAGCATCAACCAATGTACTCTTTCCTGCATCAACATGGGCAACAACAGCTATATTTATTATTTTATCCATAAAAACGACACCTCTTTAAATACGCTAGCAATTATAACGCAAAAGGAAGTACTTTGCAAGAAAATTTAGTACCTCCAATTTCAAAAAAATAGTACCAATTTCAATTTTTTCTAGTAAATTTTAAAAATAGGAAGTATCTTTTCTTCTATTTTCTTCAATTCGTCATTCTAGTTCTTATCTCCTTATTTATATTGTATTGTTGAGATACTAATATCTTGAGTTTTCCACAAGGAATATTTTGAGGACTAAAATTGATTGCTAATTAATTTCTTTCTTTTCAACAATTTTAAACCATTTTAGATTAATAAAAATCAGAGTATATTATTCAATTTTATAGTTTAAACCTCTATACATAGGTGAAACCTCTTGGAACTTTTATGTCATCCAAAAGGAGTTCAGGAAGATTTGAAACAAAATAACATTATTCTACTTTCTTTAAATAAAAAAGTGCAAACACTAAGACATACACTTCGTATAATATACTTCTTAAAAAATGCAAATTGTATTTAACCAATTAAGAATCTAGGACGCACCCTACCAACCGAACTGGATGCATTATGACTAGCGGAATTACCACTGTTGTAAAGATACACAAATGCCACATCATTAGCAACATTTTTAAGCCAGTATCCCATCCGAATTCCTAATTCATCCGTATGAATAAACTCAGGTTTCAATTGAAATATTGCATATTGTCTATTATCAATTCCTGTATCATATGCACTAGAAGAAAATACAGTTGTACCAAAAACATTAACTTCACTCATTAAATCTATTTGACTTTCGTACCAAGCCCATCCATTCGAACTCCCTTGCCAACCTCCTCCTACATTACTTAGTGCTGTTGCATTCACTGAATTCGTTAATAAAGTATTATAAGTCAAAATATGTTCTCCAAACACAGGATTCACATATGTAGTCAAAACATTCGGTAAAACTTCTTGTTTCATCTTACTATTGTAGTAGCCTCCTTCTGTGGTATCCGTGTCATTCATGGCTCCTGCTGTTATAGATTTTGCTGGGATTATCGTCAAGTGATGTGTCTTTAATGTTCCTCCATTACTTGCGCCTTCTTTGTATCCACTATATAAATAATTATCGATGTCTGCAACCAACCACTTTACATTGTTTGCATCAATATAATCCCCTATATAAATATCATCAAATCGACCACTACTTATCATTTCATACAAACTTCCATCGGTATGATAACTCGTAATGTCTTTTCCTCGATAGGTGTTTCTTCGAAGTGTCTTTCCTGCCTCTATATACTTGTTGTATTCTTCTTCACTTAAGTTACTTGTAAAACTTAGATTACATCTTGCATTCTCACTTACATTCTCTAAGATTAATTTCCAGGCATTGTAATCCCATTTCCCTATTGTTCCATTACTACATTCGATTTGGGTTTGATAGTATCCTCTGGTTGGTATACTTTTACTCTTCTCTCCATCTACTACTACACTTAACAGTTTGATATCATAACCAAAATCTGGTATCGTTCCTTTTAATACATTAAACTCTTTCTCTTCTTCATACAAAGCATAACTTCTTACAAATACAATGCTTCCTATTAACAATA
>CANSRH010000029.1 GCA_947649365.1 uncultured Mycoplasmatota bacterium
TTATTGCAGATTGAGTACTATTTTTTTATACATAGAATCAGTAAAGAGACTACTAATAAAATGATAATTAATATTAGAAATGAGATTAATAAATCTTTTTTCTTCATAAATATCAAGCCTCCTTTCAAAAGAAAGTTGGCAAGTACTCAACAGTTAGTATTTCCTAATAAAATTATATAACTTTAAGATTAATTTAACAAGCTAACATCACAATATTTACAGTTAAATATAAGGAGAAGAAATTATGAAAGAATTTATAGATTTTACAATAGCAATTATTTTATATACTTGCGTATTTTATAAAAAATGGAAAGCCAAAGGAAAAGATCGTTTACTTATAAATACTACTATGTATATCTACTTAACTTTTGTTCTCTATTTTACATTAATGCCTATCATCACTTCACTCCCCTATCTATTCAATCATCCCTACACTCCAATGAATTTAACTCCATTCATCGATGTCTCTCTTAGAAGAGGAGATTTTACTAGACAAATCCTTTTAAACACAATCATGACAATTCCTTTTGGTTTTTTATTTCCTTTAATCACAAAAAAGAATCTAATCAAAACAACCATCTACACTTTTTTATTAAGTTTTTCTATTGAAATATTACAACCATTAATCAGTGGACTTAGGTCATCTGACATAACAGATATCATAACCAATGTCTTCGGTGGAATCATAGGATATATCATGTATTTAGTCTGTAAGCCTCTAACAACAAAAATACAAAACTATATAAAAAACAAATAGAAAAAAGTGATATAATGAAATGAGAAATAGATGTAAGGAGTAAAAACATGGCAAGAATTGTAAAAACAAAAGAACTAATAAATAGTAAATTAGCAACAACCTATGGAGGTTGGATGTATTGTACAGAATGTAACGAAAATATTGGATATTTATGTTATTCCACCTACGATCAATTAGAACTAAATTATACATGCAATTGTGGAAGCATTGGCCAAATACGAATCAATTTTGAAGATAGTAAAAAAGGAAACAATTGTAGTGAAGAATTATTGCTTACCAAAAATAGATATTGTTGTCCAAAAGATAACGAACCATTAATTACAATATTAGACAAAAAAATAAAAACATACGAAATGAGAATCACTTGTAAATCTTGTGAAAGCATTTATAAAAAAGAAAAATAAAAAAGGAGAAAAAACATGAATAATAAACTATGCCAAAGTTGTGGAATGCCAATAACGAATGAAGAACAACTAGGAACAAATAAAGATAGAAGTAACAATATAGACTATTGTAAATATTGTTACTTGAACGGAGAATTTATAGACAAAGTAACCATGGAAGAACTAATAGAAAAATGTTCAAAATATGGGGACCAAGCAGGAATGAACGAAGAAGAAATGAAAGAACATTGTAGAAAGCTATTTCCTACACTAAAACGATGGAATTGTACATGTACTAATGAATGTGCAAGTGGTTATAATCCAAATTGTACATGTGAAAATCCAGAATGCCATTGCTCCTTACAACAATAAAAAATGTAGCTAAATAGTAAAATTAGCTACATTTTTTATTACTCCCTAAATCCAACGAGCAATATAAAAATTACGAGTAGTTTCTTCTTCATAACGATTGAAAATGGCAATAATATTTTCAACAATAGTTTGAAGTACATTGGTACAAGTTTTTGTGATTTTTACTTGAAAAACTTCTTGCTGTAATTTACGTCGAAAAGAATAATCATCTATATATTTTCCAAGAACAAAATCAATCTTTTTTACCATATTTAGTTCTGCTCGGTTAGAAAGATCTACCTTAAAAATAAAATCTCTATAAATTTTAATTAACTTCTCCGTAACTGCATCTTCTTCAAAATATTCAAAATTAATTATACGATGAAAGTTAGGACAATTGTCTAGTACAAGTTTATTCTTCTTGTGCATATTCCTATGCCTCCCTCTAGTATATAAATAGAATACTACAAATTATTCGGTTTGTAAATAATTTCCTGTGGTATAATAAAAAAGAAAATAGAAAAGAGGTCGATTTTCATGGTAAAATTAAAACTAAAAAAGAAAGTATGGCAAATAGGAATTCCCCTACTCCTTACTACAATTGTTGGAATCATTCTTGGAACAAATTTTTATAACGATTATAAGTACAAGCAAACTTACGAATACAAATTAATTTCTCATGGATACACCAAAGAAGAAACAGAGAAATTACTGAATTATTTTCAAGACGAAGAAAAAAGGAACCAATTGCTTGAAAAAGAAAAAAACTCTACCATCTTAGAATTGATTAAAGAAAAATATTACATTCATAGCAATTTAGAAAGTTATTTGGCTTACAAAGAAAAAAACAAAAAGAAAAGCAACAATGAAATTATAGCCGTTATTAACACCCATCAAGAAGAAAATGCTTACGAAGAAACAAAAGAAAGTGATACAGAAAAAGGAATTTTAATAAATATTAATAAATTTTATAAAGTAAATGAAGACTACGAGCCACAAGAAATAACAAACATTAACCTTCAGTATGCCTATGCCAACAATAAGCTCGCAAACGTGGCCAATGAAGCCTTTGTAACCATGTGGAATGCTGCAAAAGAACAAGACTTACAACTAATTGTAAATACAAGTTACAGAAGCTATAAAAGTCAAGAAACCATGTACGAAAATACAAAAGCTGCAAATGGAAGTAGAACCGCTGACAATATGGTAGCTCGTCCAGGACACTCCGATCACCAAACAGGATTATCCATTGATGTTTATGAAAAAAACTACCAAACGATGGCAACGTTCAAAGATTCTCCTGCCTACACTTGGTTAAAAGAAAATGCCTACAAATACGGGTTTATTGAACGTTATCCTGAAGGAAAAGAATACATTACAGGTTTTACTTATGAACCATGGCACTGGCGTTATGTAGGAGAAGAAGCAGCAAAAACAATCCACGAAGAAAATATAACTTTCGACGAATATTATGCTTATTACGTAGAAAACCAAGCTTAACTGCTTGGCTTTTTCAATTTTTTTAACACCTCTCTGTTTCCACGATAAACCCAAAATTTTGCTTCTTGTAAATAAACAAAATCGTTCATAAATCCTTCTTCAAAATCCAAAATATAATAAAGTTCACAAAGAGAAAATAACATATTTTCACTATTCAAAAGAATAGTTTGCACACGTTCGTCCAGTGTCATACTAGAATAAAATAAAATATTTATTTTTTCTAAAAATTGATAATAAATAAGGTCCCTTTTAATCTTTTGCATCCAAGAATAACACTTTATAAAAATTTGTAATTCTTCCGTAAGAATTGAAGATAAATTGACTACCTTATTTATAGAAAATTGCTTTTGATAAATATTCCATAAATAATTAATTCTTCCCCCTATATTTTTTGAAATAGAACGAGCAAAAACTTCTCTTTCAATTGCTTCTTCATAAGAATATCCTTTTTTTATCCAACGAATCATTTGATTATAATCTAAACTATATTTAGAAGCAAAAGAAATAAGTTGTATACCGCAAAAAGTATATACATTATTAAATTTATAATTTTCTTTAATTTCCAAAGAATAAAGAACTGCATCGTACAAATTCATTCCTTTTTGAATATTATTAAAAACAATTGACATTTTTAATTTTTCTTCTTTACAAAATTGTACTAAACTACTATATTCAACTGGTAAACCAATTTTATGTAAATAAGCAAGATTTTCTGCTTGAATTTCTTTCTTTTCTCTTTGTTCTTCTACAATAGTTTGCAATGATTTATTATTACGTAATTCCTTTAATAGCACTCTACGAGATACATTATTCTTTTTAGCTTCCTCTACTATACATATACTTCTTTTTTTTTGTAAAAAGTTATACAAAAATCAAATGCTTCTTGAGGAGACATTCCTAAATTTCTTTTATTGTAATATAAATCAGAAGAATATCCAAGCACCTTTAATTGTTTATAAGCATTCACTTCTACACCATTATAAGAAACCACATCATGCATGCATTTCATACAATCACCTTTAATTAATATACTGAATATTCTATAAAAAGTCAAAAAAATATCCTCATTGGATATTTATTTTAAATTTGCTAGAAGTTCATCTTTCTTCATAGTTGAATAACCTTTAACGCCTTGTTCCTTAGCAACCGCTTTTAACTCAGCCAAAGTCATTTTACTATAATCATTTTTAACTTCTGCTTTTTCAGTCGTCTTTTTTTCTACCACAACTTTACTTTCTTTTTTTGCTTCTTTTACTTCCGACTTTTTACCGCTTTTTAAAGCTTCTTTTGCAATAGTTACTAAATCACTAAATGCCTTAGCATCATCAATAGCAAGTTCAGATAGCATTTTACGATTCACTGTAATACCAGCAATATTTAAACCATTAATGAACTTAGAATAACTAATATCATTCTCACGACATCCTGCATTAATTCTTGTAATCCATAACTTTCTAAAATTTCTTTTATTTGCTCTTCTATCACGATAAGCATATTCTCCACTATGGAAAACTTGTTCTTGAGCAGTTTTAAAAAGTCTATGCTTACTTCCAAAATAACCCTTTGCTTCTTTTAATACTTTTCTACGTCTGTTTTTAGCAACAGATCCACCTTTAACTCTTGTCATTTGCTACCCTCCTCACTAGATAACTGACTTAATTCTGTCAGTATCTCCTTTACTTAATGTTCCTTTGTTTCTTCTTTGACGAACTTGTTTTGCACTATCCTTATTGGTTTTATGATTTCCACCACTTTTTTTATAAGAAAGTGTTCCATTTGCACGTTTTTTAAACACTTTACTACTTGCTTTATGTGTTTTTTGTTTTGGTCCCTTAGCCATATTCTACTCCTTCTTTCTACACTATTTTTTTGGTGCTAAAATGATATACATACTTCTACCTTCCATTTTTGGTTCGGTTTCTATATCTGCATAATCACTTAGACTTTCGGCAAATTTATTTAAGACATCTCTCCCAAGCTCAGGATGAGCCATCTGTCTTCCCTTAAAACGAACTAAACCTTTAATCTTATGTCCTTTTTCCAAATACCCTTGCGCATTTTTTCTTCTTGTTTCAAAATCATGAACATCGATTGTAATAGACAAACGATACTCTTTAACTTCTTTATTCGTTTCTCTTTGCTTTTTTTGCGCTTCCTTTTGTTTCTTTTGACGTTCATACTTGTACTTATTATAGTCCATAACCTTAGCAACAGCAGGAACAGCCCCAGCATTCATCAAAACCAAATCGAGCCCTGCATAATTGGCAAGTGTTAAAGCATCCTCTAACTTTTTTAAACCCATTTGCTCTCCATTCGGTCCAATGACCATTAACTCAGCCACTTTGATTTGCTCATTGATTGGTAAGTCGTTTTTATTATTTGCTATATAAATGCACCTCCATACATTATAAAAGGCAGATACATATGTATCCACCTTAAAAGCACAACGAAACTCACACTATTGTTTTTGGCTTCTTACCTACCGCTATTCGCTAGTCAGGTGGACTTATGGATACAGTCTCTTTCCTTTTTTGTAACAACTAAATTATATAGTAAAGTATATGCAAATGTCAAGAAAAATTTCTTGACAAAATAGAAATGAAAATTTATTCAAACCAATACTTCTCTATAGCATTTTGAATACGCATTGAATTTCCGTATTTAAAAGAATATTTAAAAGTAGAAATGGAACTAAAAGCTTGCTCATAACTAATATATCCTTTCTGGAATTCGTATTTTCTTTTTTTAATACTTTTAATTATTTTTTGTGTAGTTTGACGATTTACTTTCAAAATAGTTTTTTTATTAACCACTTGAAAGGTGTATCCCAAAAAAGAAAAACCTTCTTTTTCACGAACAATTTTAGTTTTCTTTTGATTGACCTTTAAAAAATATTTCTTTTCCAAAATACCAATAACTTTATCTCGAACTTCTTTTAAATACTGAGGATTCGGATGAATAAAAATAAAATCATCCATATAACGAATAAAATGTTTTATTTTCAAATCATGAACAATAAAGTGATCCAATTGATACAAATAAAAAATAGATAAAAACTGACTCGTCATATTTCCAATCGGTAATCCTTTTCCAGGTTCATAGATAGGTACAGCTTGAATTTCTTTTACACGACTTGGAAATTTTTTAGAAAACGTAGTTTTTTGATTCAAAATCGTTTTATTAATCATGGGCATATTGGTACTATCAATAATATTAGAAATCAACTGAAAATCAAAATCAGAGAGTTTATCTTGCAGTAGACTTTTTAAAACAATATGGTCAATAGAATAAAAATACTTTTGAATATCCATTTTCAAAATATAAAAAGACTCGTATTTTTTATTTAACTCTAAATAATATTTTATTTTTTTGATTCCAAAATCCGTTCCCATCATTTTTCTTGTTGCAATATTTCTTGGATCCAAATATTTAGTCAATTTAGGTTCTAAAATAGTTCTTGTAACATAATGATTCACAATCTTATCCTTAATAGGTAAAGACATAACAATACGAAACTTAGGTTCACAAATCATAAAAATATTATAATGATGAATCACGTACTCTCCCTTTTTTAATTTTTGAATCAAATAATTTATATTTTGCATTTTATTTTTTTCAAAACGGACAATTTTATTTTTATTTTTTGTATTCTTACTAATTTCTTCATCATATACTTTAAACAATTCTTTTATATTAACTTTTTCTTTCATAATATTTCTAGTTTTATAAAAACAAGGACCAATTAAAATTAGCCTTTCTTCCTTTCTATTTTCTTACTAAAAATCATTGATCAATACTTGATTCATAATAATAAAAAAGAATGTTATGGTGCTAGAATATTTACGTATAACTATTCATCCATAACTTTAATTTAGATACAATCAAGGACAACCTTTGTCTTTTACATCTCTGATAAATAAGCCGTAACTTATCTATTGCACAATTATAAAAGGCTACCAGGCGGACACCCCACACATTGCTCGAGTTATACACGTTGTTGTTGTTCACATTCCCAGCAGGGTTCAGATTCCACGCATTGACATTGCTGTTGCTACTCTTTTTATGTTAAAGTTGCCCTAAACTTCTTACTTTCATACTTTCCAATAAACCGATGATTTTTACTTTAGAATAATAATAGGCATAATTATTTTCCATAAACATACCTGACTCTACAATCGTAAGTCCTTGCAAAACAATAAAATTAATTTTTCTCTTTTTTAAATCTTGTACATTCTTAAAATGAATCAATTTCAAAATTTTATAATCTTCTAGATAACTTGTATAGCTTTCTTTTTCCAAAAACAAAACAATGGTTTCTTTAAAAACTTTTTTTGTAAAAAAATAACGATTAGCCTTTGCCATTTTGCATATTCATCATCCAAACCACAACCATCTTATTGATTTCAGTTAAACTTGTACATAATTTTAAACAACGTTCTTCACTAATATAGTGTAGTTGAAAAGCCCTTTCTAAATAAAAATCCAACATATTAATCTTTGTTAAAATTTGCATTTGATACAACCTTACATCGTTTTCTTCTTTCATCGAATTGATCATATAAATAGCTTCCAAAAGAAGAAATCCATCATCCACAATTCTATTTTTAGCAACATGATCTCGATTCGGAAAAGAAGAGACAATACGCTCGAGTTCCATAAGAAATCGTTTTGTTTTCTTAACAATTAAAAATCGTTCATTTTCTAATCGCATGTTCTAAAATCTCCAAAAACTTTGCCATTTGTTCATTAGACATTGTTTTTATTTTATTTTCTATAATCCGAAACCGATCTTCTATATTCACTTTTTGTAAAGCTTTTTGATAATACTTATCATATCCATTGATTTTTTTAAAATCTCTTCGTTTTTCTTCCTCGTTTTCATTTCGTAAAATATAATTAATTTTATATTCTTCTAAAGTATTTACTACTCTTTCTAAATTAGCAAGGGGAAACCCCACTTTTCTTTTTCCAGAGACTATCTTATAATCAAACAAATAATGAATTAATACTGCATCTTCATTATAACAATAGTAAAAATAGCCACGTTTACTAATCAAAACACTATTTTTCATTCATTATTCTCCTATTTTTTCAAAAAAAGCAAGTGCCAAGAGCATACACGCTCTTATGGCACTTTACTACTTATCCTATGATAACTCGATAGGGATTTGAGGCACTTCCATCTCCACCATTGTACATGACATTAGATTTGAGAAAGAAGACTGGGCGGACACCCCACACATTGCCCGAGTAATACACGGTGAAGGTGCTCACAAGCCCAGCAGGGTCCAGATACCACGCATTGACATTGCTGTGGCTACTCTCGGGAGTCATCGTCCATTCATAATACTTACTTTCTAGATTATATAACCATGCATTGTATACATACTTTCCAGAATTGTTGTAGATACTTTCTTCTCGGTATCCACTTCCTAAACTATACCCATAATCACTTGGATACATTAAGCCTATATTGGCAGTCATATAAGTAACACCTCCACTATATCCTTTGGTATTACTTCTCTCTATATTATAAAACTGATCAGGAGTATAGGTTGTATAACTACTATACGTTGGTGCTCCCAAATACCATACGGCAGGACTTATATAATTTTGGTATTCTCCTAAACTACTCCAATATACTCCATTTAAGACTTTACTTTGCAAAACACTTGCTTGCCACTGATTGTTTGCACTACTATTCCACATATAACCTTTTCCTGACCCTCCAGCAGCTGGATACGTTGCATTGGTATCTTTTAATAATCCACTACTTGTTTCTGTATAATACTTGGCTTTAATCAGTTTTACACGATCTTCGTATTCTCCATATTCATTTTTAGTAGGTATGACTCCGATAACTCGGTACAAATTATCATCCGTACAATTCTCACTACATCCAAAGTACACATAATTGTTGGGACTCGCACCTGTATATCGATATTCTTCTAATGCATTACTCTCTGTTTGTATTGTTGGTGCTTGTTCAAATTTTTCAATCGTTGCATTTCCGGATTCACTCACATTTTTCAAAAACGTAGTAAAGAAAATTTGAGAAGTAAAATCAACATCGCAAATAGCCCCATTTGTAAATCCAGTAACAATCACACCCCAATTGTTATAATCCCAAGAACCGTTTCCATTTCCATGACAATCTACTTTTACGGTATAAGCCCCTCGACTAGGTATATCTCTTTGCACTTCATTATCTACATAAATGGCAAGTTGCAAATCATTATTGTTAAATTGATATTCACTTGTTCCCGTAATAGCGACTTTACCAGTAAAATACTTATTCATTCCTTCTTCTAAAGTAGTTGCTTCATCTATCCATAAACGAAGCTTGTATTCCATCGTATGACCTTGTCTTAATGTCCCTGAATCAATAACTCTAGAACTATAGGCTGCTTCTGTAATAGCATCACTCTCTTTGAAAGTAGATAACAACACAGATTCATGTTCATTTCTTCCAACCACATCTCCATCTTTATCTTTTTCTTCTGAGATAATATTTGTTTTGATAAAATCTAATTTTAACGCTTGTTCATCATTCATTAAATCATCCAATATATCCATATTGACTTGATAACTTACCAAACCAGAACATTTATTTGTCACCTTAAAAGTATATGGTGTCAAACGCATTCCATCTGTATCTGTAAGTGGATACGCTTGCTCCAAATTAATCGCACTATTTACATCCTCTTCAAACTCAATATTTAAACAAAGAGTTGCTATTCTGTTTTGCCCTTCTTGTCTTGACTCAATTTTTAAATAGGCAAAAGAAGAACCAATCACCAATGCAACAGCAAGAAGTACCCCTACAGTAGCAATATAAATTTTTTGTTTTTTGGTTTTCTTACCAAGTTGTTTTACCCCTTCCAAATCACTCACAAGAAACTCTGGAGACAATTCTTTTTTCTTTCTTCTTAACATGATTTACTCTCCTATCTATGATTACAAGCAAATTATAAAAAGAAAAAAAAACAAAAACAAGTTGACCAATCATTGAATGATTTTGACTTCAATTGTCGTTTTATGTCGATTTCACCTAGAAAAAAGAAGTTTTTTCTATTCAAAAAAAATTAGAAAAAATTTATGAAAAATGTGGATAAATGCCGAAAAACATCAAAATGTGTATAAACAACATTAAAAAAAAAGAACTGTTAACCCAGTTTTTCAGTTCACAATTCTTTTTTTAAATAGAACATTGTTTGCGTGTACATTTCACTTTTTAAGAGTATCGTATTGTTTTAGTAGCTTTAACATCCCCTTATAAGGAAGCAAAGCACAAGTTTTCCGATTATTCTGTTTGTAAATAGTACTATAAACAATTCCTTCCTTCAATATGGCTTCATCGTATGCTAATTCATTCACCATCGCTTCAAAATGAGCAATATATTCACGTGCTTCTACAAGCGTTTTTCCGATCAAATTTGTAATCATAATGGAAGTAGAAGACGTAGAAATTGCACAAGCTTCTCCTTGAAACTTAATATCTTGAATAACATCATTTTCTATCAAAACATACAAATCTATATTATCAATACAAGATTCATTATTGGTATTTGCTTTCAAATAACGTTCATCGGTGATGCTCTCTTTGTTCTTTGGATTTTGGTAATGATCCAAAATAATTTCTCTTCTTACATTTTCATCCATTATAGCATCTCCTTCAAAATCTTATCCTTATCACTTAATAACTCCACTAGGGCATCAATTTCTTCATACGTATTATAAAAATACAAACTAATTCGCAGACTATTTGCAACTCCTACTTCTTTTTTCAAAATCTTAGCACAATGATTTCCTGCACGAACACAAATATTGTACTTATTCAAATAGTAAGCAACATCTTGACTAAAGATACCATTGACATTAAAAGAAACAATTCCACTATCACTCTCTAAATTTATAATATCCAAGTGTGGAATAGCAAGTAATTTATCAATCAAATAAGTTCGCAATTCTTTCTCATAATCAGCAATCGTATCTAGACCAATTTGATTCAAATACAAAATAGCGCTTCCAAATCCTATTACCCCTGCAACATTCGGAGTCCCTGCTTCCAAACGAGTAGGTAAATCCTTCAAATACACTGCTTGTTCATTATCAAAAGACTCATTCATACCTCCACCAAGCAAAAGGGGTTCTACCGTTTCTAAAAGTTCTTTCTTACCATACAAAACTCCTACACCCGTTGGTCCACACATTTTATGTGCAGAAAAAACAAGAAAATCAACATCCAAATCTTGAACATCTGTTTTGATATGTCCAACACTTTGAGCTGCATCCAACAAAACAAAAATATTATGTTCATGGGCAAAATGAATAATTTCTTTCATAGGACGAATGTCTCCAATCACATTCGTAATATAAGCCAAACTAATTACTTTTGTTTTAGGAGTGATTGCTTTTTTCACATTATCCAAAGTGACATAATAATGATCATCTAGTGGAATATAATTGACTTGAATCCCATTCTTTTTCGCTAAAGAAAACCATGGAAGAACATTCGAAGCATGTTCAGATTTTGTAATCAATACCTCATCCCCTGGTTCCAATAGATTCTCAAAAAAACCACGTACAATCATGTTTAAAGCTTCCGTATCTCCAGAAGTAAACACAATTTCCTCTAAAAAACGAGCGTGAATAAAATCTTTCACTAGCTCTCTCGTATTCTCATATTCTTGGTCTACTTTATAAGAAATATCATAATCTCCCCGATGAGCACTTGCTCCATAATTAGAATAATAATCCACCATCTTATCAATGACACACTTCGGTTTCAAAGTTGTCGCTGCATTATCAAAATATACAATGTCTTGATCAAGCATCGGAAAATCTTCTCTATGCATATACATCACCTCCTATTTTTTTATTTCTTCTATTTGCAAAATACTTTTCAAAAAGCCATCTTTAATCAATTGAGTTGCTTTCTCTTCTTCTATCCCCAACCCTCTTAAATAAAAGAGTTCTTCTTCTCTCACATGAGTAATCGTTGCATTATGGTTACAAATGGCTTCATTGGAAGAAACAAGTAAATTGGGTATGATTTTTACTCGTTCTTGATGAGTTGTAAGAGACTGAATATCTTCTAAATAAAAAGCATCCCTGGTATTTTCTAAAATTTCTCCCGTAGCTTTAATAAGTAAACTTCCAAAACGTTCAACAGAACGAACACGAATATAATTACGAACACGTTCCTTATCAACCAAACTATTTACCTCTAAAGTATTTTCTCCTTCATAAAGACAAGAAAGATGAAAATCCAAAACAACATCATCTTCATTATGAAAAACAATTTTGCTAGTTTGATTTTTCATAAAAACAAAAGCTTCCAAAAGGAAATGACTCCCCTTCTCTAAATAAACCTCCATGTGATGAATAGAAGTAAGTGCAAGACAAACATTTCCTTTAACATGCAATACCAAAGAATTAGGAATTTCTGTGAAAAATACACTTTCATCCTGTAAAAAAACTTCTTCTTGTTCTACTATTATTCTATTCATTTGTTTCTCCATTACGCATAGTGCTTGCCCCAAAACCATCTTGAAAAATTTGTTCTGCCAAAGAAAAATCTCCACTTTTGATAATATGTTTGTCTTTTAATACATGTACAAATTGTGGTTTTAAAATATCAAGCAAAGTCTTTTGATGCGTAATAACCAAAATACTAGGATGATAGGCTTCATAATATTCCACTAAAGAACGAGCGACTAACTTCAAAGAATCAACATCAAGTCCTGAATCAATCTCATCCAAAATCAAAAAATTAGGTTTTAACATCCACAAATGCAAAAGTTCATTTTTCTTTTTCTCTCCACCACTCATATTAAAATTCACATCTCGATGCACAAAAGAAGTAGGAAGTTCTAATCGTTTACAATATTCTGTTAATTCACGATGAAATTCTAAGATATTTCCTGTATTCTTCCCTCGATCATTTAAAGCAGTACGCAAAAGTTCAGCATTCGAAACCCCTGCAATTTCAATAGGATTTTGCATAACAAGAAACATCCCTTCACGGGCAACATCCGTTGTATTCATAGCAAGCAAATCTTTATTATGAAAAGAAATCATGCCTTGTACATCATAATGAGAATCTCTTAAAAGAACTTTTGCAATCGTAGACTTTCCCGCTCCATTTTGTCCCATCAAAGCATGAATTTCTCCTGGTTGTATTTCCAAATGAAAATTTTCTAAAATCACTTTATCTTCACTTTTTACCGTAACATTTTCTATTTTTAACATAGGTAACACCCAAAATTATTTTATCACACTTTAATTTCCATTGAAACTTTTTCTTGTTATGAGCACAAAAAAGAAGTAGAATAAATAAACAGAAAAGAAGGAAAAAAAATGCAAGAAGACTTATTACAAAAATTTTTAGACGTTGTTTATCCTTTATTAGAAAAAAAGGATGCTTATGAAATTTACTTAATTACAGATAGTATAGAAACCCTTAAAGTTTTACCTCAAACAGAAAGAAACACAATAAAAAATATTGGGTTACATCTTCTTTACCAAACTTATTATTTTCTTATTCAAAAGAAAGTTTATTTAGAAGTAAACAAACAAAGTATAAGAATATTTTTAATTACATTTAAAATAATAAGATTTCTAAAAAAATGTTTCCCTATAGTAAAAGCAAATCAAAACAAAGAAGAAATCTATTTGCTTCTTCAATTGTTAGAATGTCTAAATAACTTAGAAAATACAAGACAAGATTATGAAAAGGAAAATGGGAATTCCGGTAGAACAATTGCTTCTTCTTATCATCTAGAACAAATGGATTCCATAATAAAACAACAAGAAGAATTTTCTAACCAATTAAAAAAAGCTTTACAATTAAAATAAAGCTCTTTTTCATTTCTTAGACTAAAACAACTTGATGATATCTTGAATCGTAATATAAACCATTAAAATCATTAACAAGAAAAATCCAATCGTATGAAATACATTCTCAAGTTTTGCATCCACAGGACTTCTTTTTATTTTTTCAATCAACAGAAACAACACTCTACCACCATCAAAAGCTGGGAAAGGTAAAATATTAATAAAACCGACATTAATACTCAAAAAAGCAATAATATAAAGAATTTGTGAAATACCAAGTCCAATGGATTGTCCAACGACTTCATACATACCAACAGGACCAGACAAAGCAGAAAGTGAGATTTGCCCCGTAAACAAACTCGTCACCGTTAAAAGCATGGAAGAAACAATACTACCGAACTTTTGAAACGCGTAAGAAATACTTGAAAAAAAGCCATACTCTTTTGTAGTATCAATTCCAAACCCGAACTTATTGGTTTCTGTTCCATCTTCATTCTTTACTTTCTCAGGAACAACATCATAAGTTTTTGTGCTTCCATCCACCTTTTTAACTACGAACTGATAAGCTTCTTTATCATGCTTACGATACAAAGCAATTTGCAGTTTATCCCAAGATTTAGCCTTAATTCCATTAATTTCTAGTATTTGATCCCCTACTTCAATTCCTGTTTTAGAAACAGCAGAATCTTCTAAAATCGTCCCAACGATAGGTTTAGTTGGTGTAGCACCCCAAATAAGAGCAATCAAAAACAGAAAAACAACAGCAAGAATAAAATTATTAACAACCCCTGCTACTAAAATAATTAATCGTTGTAACCATGGTTTGTTACACATCAACTTTTCTTTGGAAATTTTTTCATCATCTTCATAGACTTCTCCAGCCATGGAAACAAACCCACCAATAGGAAAAGCACGAATATTATAATTAATTTTATCTTTCTTTCCTTTATGAGTATAAATAACTGGACCCATTCCTAACGAAAATTCATAAATATGAACTCCAAACTTTTTGGCCCAGATAAAATGTCCAAATTCATGAACCAAAATAATAATTCCTAAAATAATAATTAACAAAAGTATAGTTACTAACCACATAGCAATTCCTCCTTACAATACACCAAACAATAAAATATACGAAAGTATTACAAATAAAATACTATCTATTCGATCAAGAATTCCACCATGCCCTGGAATCACTTGACTAAAATCTTTGATTTCATTTTCTCGTTTAATTTTACTAAACACCAAATCTCCAAGCTGTCCTAATACAGATAGTAATAAGGTAATACATAAAAGCAACACAATCGGAATTTCTTGAACAAAATGATAATAAAACAAACTAGAAACTACAATAGACACAAATGTTCCAGCAAAAGCTCCTTCCCAAGTTTTATGAGGACTAATCGTCGGAGCGCATTTATGTTTACCAAATAACTTTCCTGCTTGCATCGCAACAATATCTGTCACAATAGGAACAATCATCAAATACCAAAACAAATACACATCATACTGTCGAAGAAATAAAAGACTAGAAAAAGCAGTCCCTAAAAACAAAATGCAACCTGTTAAATACATTGCTTCATGAGTAGTATACTTCATTTTTTGATAAAACAAACATGGAAGAAATAAAAATAGTAACAATAGCGCATTTTTCTGTTCAAAAATCCCATAAGAATTATAAAAATCATTCCTATGAAGAACATACAAAACAAACAAAAGAAAACTAAGAACAATCATAAACTTAGGAATTTCCTTATGATGCTTTTGCAAATCCAAAAGTTCTTTCAAGCCTAAAATTCCAACCAACAAAAAAGTTATTTTAAAAATCCATCCCCCTAAAAAAACAACAGGAAAAAAAATAAGAAACAAAAAAACAGCTACAATTGATTTTTTCATCATAAATGACATCACTCTCTATTTAAGTATACTCTTATTAAAGAATAAAAATCAAGATATAACACAAAGGATAGACTATTTCTTAACACCAATTATAAAATATAGGAGAAAATAAAAAGCATGTTTTCAAAAACATACTTTTAAGCAATGCTTATTCGGTAAGGATTCTCTTTTGTTCCATCACCACTAGAATATTGAACTTCAGATTTTAAATAAAAACAGGGACGTATACTTAAAGCATAAGCATTACCTAATGAAGAATACGAAATATCCCCTTTAGACTGAAGCATAGAAGCATAAAATTGTCCGTTAATTGCTGTGCTTTCTATTGTAATAAACCATTCATAATAGTTACTATTTAGATTGTACACCCAAGAAGAAGAAACATACTTTCCAGCATAAGTAGAGATTGCTTTGTCAAAATAGTCATATCCTAGAGAATACCCATAATCAGAAGGATACATGAGTCCTATTTTACCAATAAATTCTAATACTTTCCCATCAGGTGCAGGAGTAGAACCTCGCTCCATTTTATAAAATTGATTTGGTGAAGAATTTCCAAAATTATTATAAGGCACAGCACCTAAATACCATTTAGCGTCTTCTATATATGTTTTATAATTATTGATACTATTCCAAAATACTTCATTTAATACGTTTCTTTGTAACGTACTTTCTAACCAATATCCATTATTTCCCCATATATATCCTTTTCCTTCTAATGTAGGATAACTAGAATTTGAATTTTTTAGCAATTTGCTTTCTTCTTCTGTATAATTGCTTGCTTTAATTAACTTCACTCGATTCTCGTATTCTCCATCC
>CANSRH010000030.1 GCA_947649365.1 uncultured Mycoplasmatota bacterium
CAATAATCAATAAATTTTCAATCTCTATCGTGTCCATTTTATGGGGTACAATTTATTCAGTAGATTAAGTGCTTACACAAATTAGTGGTGAGTACTCAACATTGGAGTGTTAAGTATTCCCTTTTTATTTTATGCAAGTTTCCTTGACATATTCATAGTAACACAAAAACGACTTTTTGACAAGTCGTTTTGCTTAATACTCGAAAAATTCGAGTTTCTTATCAATCTGGTAGCGCCGGGGAGATTCGAACTCTCGACCTACCGGGTATGAACCGGTTGCTCTAGCCAACTGAGCTACAGCGCCATAAACAATATAATTGTAGCATATTCGAAGAGGGGTGGCAATAAAAAATAACAAATTTTGTTAAAAACTTGTTATAATATTTTGTAAGGAATGGTAGAAGAGAAAGTTATGGAACAAGAAAAGTTTGGACAATTTATTAAAGAAATAAGAAAAAAATATAATTTGACTCAAAAACAATTGGCTGAGAAATATCATGTTACTTATCAAGCTGTTAGTAAATGGGAAAATGGTTTGAATTTGCCTGATATGACTTTAATGAGACAAATTAGTAATGATTTTGGAATTACTTTGGATGAATTAGTGAATGGTGAAATGAAAAAGAAAAAAAGAAGTTTTCCTCCTTTTTATCTTTTTTTAGTTTTTCTTTGTGTTCTTTTGCTATTTTTTGTTTTCTTTTTTCCTTCTCGTGATTTTCAATTTAAAACTTTGTCTTCTACTTGTGATAATTTTACTATCTCTGGAACCATTGCCTATAATGAATCTAAATCAGCAATTCATATTACTAACATAACTTATTGTGGCGGGAATGATTTGGAACTGTATAAAAAAATAGAGTGTAATTTGTATGAGGCAAATGATTCGACGGAAAGAAAAATTGGGTCTTATGTTTATGATGAGGAAGAGTCTATTTCGTTGGAAAAATTTTTGCAAAATGCTTCTTTATCTGCTCCTCATTACGAGACCATTTGTAAAGAATACCAAGAAGATAGTTTGTATTTAATGATTTATGCTACGAATTCGGACGATAAAGTAATTACTTATAAAATTCCTTTGCAGATGCAAACTTGTTAACTCAACCTATGTTTTAGTTTTTTCAACGTTTACGTTATTTTCTCTTTTTGCTTTTTCTTTTATTATTGAATTTGAAAGGAGTTATTATGAAAAAGAAATATAAAATAGGAATGTGTTTGCTTGCTATCCTACTTTGTTTTGGGGGAGGAGTTTTTTTATGTTTGCATCAGCCAACAGAGGACGCATTACGCTTTAAGAAGGAGTATGAGTCTTTGAATGGAACGATAAGGGAAAGCGATGGAGCTACTTATAATACAATTGAGGTGAAAAGAAATAATCCTATCGTTTATGTTGATTCGAAAGAGGTAGTAGAGAAGGTATTGGAAAGTGATAAAGCTATACTTTACATTGGTGCAGAATGGTGTCCTTGGTGTAGAAATGCGGTGCCTGTTTTGTTTGAAGTTGCTAAAAAGTATTCTGTTTCTACCATTTATTATTTGAATTTGGATAGTGAAAAAGATTCTTTTGAAATTCAAAATGGGACTCTTGTGAAAACAAAAGAGGGAACTGCTGGTTATTATGCACTTTTGGAAAAACTATCTGCTACTTTAAACGATTATGTTTTAAAAGATAAAGATGGAAAAGAATACAAAACAGGTGAAAAACGAATTTATTTGCCAACTCTTTATGCGATTAAAAATGGTGAGGTTGTAGGAAGTCATACAGGTACAACTACATTAAATGAGAATCAAACAAAGTATGATGCTATGACAAGCGGTCAGCATGATAAAGTTTATTCTATTTATAATGAATTATTTCAAAAAGTATATCAATAAAAAAAGCGTTTTGTAAGACGCTTTTTAAATGGTATCTTTTTCGTAAAAGTTTTTAATCGAAATTAATATACTATTGATACTTTTTTCATTGAATGGTTTGTTTAATACATCCAAAATAGGGTAAGTAAATGCTTTTTTTATTGTTTCTTCTGTATCGTCTCCTGTAATAACGACTACAGGAATTTTTTCAATTAATTCATGATTTTTTAAATAGTTTAATACTTCGAACCCATCGATTCCTGGCATATTTAAGTCAAGTAATATAGCATAAATATCATGGTTTTCTAAAAGTGCTAAAGAATCTTGTCCATTGGTAGCACGTAGGATATTGAAGTCTGCTCCCATATTTTTTTCTAAAAAGTTTAAGATGATGTTGGAATCATCAGCAATTAGAATGTTTTTTTTTGTGGTTGATGATTCCCCAAAGTAAGTATTTAACAGAGTGACTATTTTTCTTACGGTTCCACAAACCATATTGAAGTTTGCATTGATGTATTCGCCATTTCCTTCTTTTCCTTTTAATTCATGGTCTAAAAATACTTCTGCTTCTTGCATAAACCCTAGGTATTTTGCTTCACTTTTCATGCTATGAACGAGTATAGCATAGTTGTTCCAATCGCTTTGGTTTTTATAAGCTTCCAAGCTAGCTAGCTTGGAGTTCAAAGTGTCTTTGAACTCACGTAAACTTTCGTTGTAAGATTCCATATCTCCCCATAGTTCTAATGCTGCATTGATATCTACATTGTTTGCTTTTAATAGTTCTGTATTATTCATTTTTATTTCCTCCTAAAAATTTTTTTAATGTTCTATCTAATTCGTAACGATCAATTGGTTTGGATAAATATCCGTCAAAACCTGCATTTAGGTATTTTTCGTCTGTTCCTTCAATAGCGTCGGCGGTTAAGGCGACCACTGGAATATCGAATCCCTCCATTTTTTTAAGTCTTCTAAGTGTTTCTACACCATTCATTTTGGGCATCATAATGTCCATTAAAATTAAATCGAATGTTTGACTTTCCATGAGTTCTAACGCTTCATAACCACTTTCTATAAGTTTTACATTGAAGTTATAAGGTTTTAATATTTGATTGGCTACTTTTAAGTTAATTTTCGAGTCATCCACAATAAGAATTCTTTTTCCGTTGTGGGTCGAGTAATCAATTTCTATTTCTTCTCCAGTGTTTTCAGGGATTTCCATGCTAATGATTTCTTGTTCTAAATAGATTCTAAATGTTGAACCTTCCCCAAATTTAGAGTTGACTGTAATTTTTCCTCCCATCATTTCTGTGAGACTTTTTGTAATAGCAAGTCCTAATCCAGTTCCTTCAATGGTTGTGTTTTTGTCTTCATCAATTCGTTCAAATTTGTTAAAGAGTTTTTCAAGATTTTCTTTTTTGATTCCACGTCCTGTGTCTTTTACTGCAATGTAGAGTAAACATTTTTTGGTATCTTGTCGGTTGACACAAGTGATATTGAATTCAATTTCTCCTTTGTCTGTATATTTTGCAGCATTGGTTAAAATGTTTAATACAACTTGTTTTACTTTTCCCATGTCTCCTTTTAGAATTCCTGGTAGGTCAGGGGAGATGGTTACTTTAAAGTCTATTGGTTTTTCTTTTATTCTTGGGCGTACAAGTTTGCATAAAGAATTGAATACTTCTCGTGGATTGTATTCTTTTGGAATGACTTCCATTTTGTTGGCTTCAATTTTGGATATGTCTAATATTCCATTGACAATTTCAAGGAGGTTGTGTGATGCATCCACTATGTCAGTGGCAAATCCTTTGATTTCGTTTAAATCGGTGGATGGCAACATGCATTCACTAAATCCAACAATGGCATTCAAAGGAGTTCGTATTTCATGAGACATGTTGGATAAAAACTCGGTTTTCGCCATATTTGCTTTTTCAGCAGCGTCTTTGGCAATGTTTAATTGATTGATTAATTTGACATCAGGATTTTCTATAGTAAAGAACATTAAAAAAGTGACTACTGAATTACAAAGTAATAAAAGATTGATTTCAGGATTTATTTTTTGAATGGTAAAAGCACCTAAAGTTAAAAATATAAAAGCAAAAATAGGCATGTATTTTTTTGAAATAATATTTTTAATATTTAAAACTAACATAATTATAATTAAAGCTAATAGAGTAAATACACATACATATCCTAAATTAACACTTGGGCCATATGAATAAGCAACATTTTCTTTCATATTTACATTGATAGGTAATAAAAAAATAATTAGAAAAATAATACCGATTATTCCAATAAAATAGCGAATCAATTTATTTATATTTTTATAGGAGAGATTGTAAACATAAATAGCTAATATAAAGATATAAAGAATAAAGTAAATAAGATATATTTTTGAGGTTAAGATATTTAAAATGAAATTTTCGTCAAAAGTACGAAACATAAAAAAACCATTTATATCTATATAAGTACCTACTAAATTTAATACAATTAAAAAAGAAAAAATTTTATTATCTACATTTTTTATCCTTTTTTTCGAATAATAAACAAATGTTATAATTGTTAAAAATACAAGACAACATGCTGAAATAGAAACATTTATCATTAGAACACCTACCTTATAAAAATAATATCATAATCCTTTTTTTTTGTAAATGTTTCCTATATTTAAAAGAGTAAGTGCTTTATAAAAAATAAGACAAAAAAGAAAACCATTGCTGATTTTCTTACTTATTTAATTTCATTGTTCTTTTTATTTGTTTTTCTGGAGAATAATAATCAATTTCGCTAGCTGCTAATAAAGCTTTTTTGTCTACTTTTCCTCCTAAATTGATAGGAATCATGTCTACAAATAGAATATCTAGAGGAACAGAAGTTTCTTCTAAGTTATGATAACATTCTTGTTTAATTATGGTATCTAAATCAATGAGATTTATATTGGTATTTGGCCTTAATTGGATAAAGGCAACAGGAACCATTTGCTCGATAGGATGTGGAACTCCGATGACAGTGCAATTTTGAACATAGGGAAGTTTATTTATAAATTCTGCAATTTTTTTTGGATGAACGTTGAAACCAAATCGCATAAAGATGTCTTTCATTCGGTCCACATGGAATAAATATCCTTCCTCGTCAAAGTATCCAATATCTTGAGTGTGTAGCCATCTTTTTCCATCTTTATGGATTTTAAATGCTATGTTTGTTTCTTCTTGATTTTTATAGTATCCTTTTATAATATTTGGGCCTGAAACACATATTTCTCCCTTTTGGTTTGGGCCTAATTTTATTTCTGTATTAGGTTGAAAGATGGCAATTTCTGTATATAACATTGGAATTCCTATGCTTCCAAGTTTGTAATAACCTCTTTTAGCGATACTTGCTAGGCCAGTAGTTTCTGTAAGCGCATAACCTTGTCTAACAATAATATTTTCGTTCACTATGCCATTTTCTTTATATCCTTCTTCGACGCCATTTAATGTTTTTTCAGCGGTTTTGTCTAGGGAAGCTCCTCCTGAAAGATAAATTTTTCTTGGTGGCATCTTTCCTTTTTTGAATTCTTTACTTTCTACAATATTGTACTGATGAACTGGGCCTCCCGCAAATACGTCTGGTTTTATTATAGACAAAGCTTTTGCAGTTTTATCCGTTAAAAGTTCAGGAATTAAATATACAGTTTTATTATCCATTCCTTGTAGATGCATCATAATCATTCCATAGGTAATAGATGGGATTAAAGCATCCATAAAATTTCCAGGAAAAACGTTTCCATCGATGTACGAAATAGCTGAAGCATTTAAATTTTCATTTGTTATGCAACTTGCTTTTGAAACACCTGTTGTTCCGCTTGTTCCAATAAGAATTGTTGTTTCATTTTCTTTATAATAAGGAGTGAGTTCTTGTGTTTGTTGCATACATAATTTTTGGTATTCACTCCAAGGGATTATTTTTTTACCTTTTGGTAAGTTTTTAGGGTCTCCTAGACAGATAATATTTTCTAATGTAGTATGTTGAAGTGCTTTTTTATATTTTTCATAAAAGTCATTTAAGATAAATATATTTTTTATTTTTTCGGATGATAGGAATGCATCGATTTGATTTACTGGTGCCATTAAAGACATTGGATAAGAAATGGCTCCTAAGATATTATGTCCATAGATTAAAGTTCTTGCTTCGACTATGTTTGGCAAAATGATTGGAACAATATCATTTGTTTTAATATCTAAAATACTAGATGATTTTGCATTCTTTCTCATTTCTTCTAAGTATTCTTTGTAAGTAATTGTTGGTCCTTCTTTAAAGTTATTTTGACTTGTTCTAATATCAAATGCAATTGTATCTAATTTATCTTTATTTGCGTCTATAAGCGCTTGATATATCGATTTTTTTATTCTTGTTAAGTCTAATTTGCAATTTTTTAATTGTTCTTTTTTTGTTTTTAAACTATCCATATTTGTTTTCTCCTTACTTTTTACTACGTTTTCAATATAGTATGAATTCTTAGAGATTACAATCTTCTTTTGACGCTCGTGTATCACATATGATACAATATGTTAAATTTAGGGAGGGATTTTGTATGGATTACGATATTAATTATATAGAAGCGTCTTATAATCCTGAGGAGTTGCACGAGATGTTTCGAAAAGAATTTATTCGCTTTCGCAAAGAAAATAATTTAACACAGGAGTTATTTTCAAAGTATTCGAAAGTGTCTCGTACGAAAATAGCTCGTATTGAAGCGGGAAGTTGTTCACCAAGTGTTCGAAGTTTACTTGAAATTTTAGGACCCATTGGTTATACGATTAAAATAGAAAAAGTGAAGAAAAGAGAGTATTAATATGGAAGAGTTGTTGCAAAAAGATTTGGAGACTTTAAAAGGCGTTTATGATTTTTCTTTTTTGTTTTCTTATACGTTGCATCCAAAGGAAATTGTTTCTTATTATAAAAAGAATAAATATCTTTTTTATCGATTGATGGCAAAATCTAAGTCTGGAACGATGCATATGGGTTTGTCTGATGATGGCTTATGTTTAAAGAACACGTGTTATGGAAATTATCAGGTCGATTTTATTGATCGCTACATAAAAGAGAATCGATGTCACACTATTTTAGAGATTGGAAGTGGACAAGGGGCCAATTTGCTTTCTTTGGCAAGTAGAAATAAAGAATGTTTTTTTTATGGTATAGACTTGTATCCTTCTATCGATAAACGTTTAGAAAATGTTTCTCTATTAAAAGGGGATTATCATGATTTAAGTGAAATTGCTGATCACACTATCGATTTGGTCTATGGAATCGAAACGCTTTGTTATTCTGTCGAGAAGGAAAAAGTGTTTCAAGAAGTTCAGCGTATTTTAAAAAAAGATGGATTCTTTGTTCTTTTTGATGGATATGCAAATAAAAAACGAGATACTTTGAATGCTTTAGAAAAAGAAGTTACTCTTTTTACTGAAAGAGGATGGATGCTTTCTTGTTTTGAATATGTTCATCATTTGGATTACTATGCACGTTCTCATGATTTTTCTATTTTGAGAAAAGAGAATATGAAGAAAAAACTTCAAGCACATGTGGATTCTTATAAAAATAGACTTGATCGTGTTTTTCAACACAAATGGTTTTGTAAGCTTGCTTTTTCTTTCCTTCCAAAAGAAATCTTGGGAAATTTCGCTTCGGTTTATTTTTTATCGAATGGAATTCGTAGTGATTTGTTTTGCTATTATTTGCATGTGTTTCAAAGAAAATGAGTTTTGTTTTTTCTTGCAATTGTTTGAGTTCCTGTTTATAATAAAACCTAATTTAAAAGCTGGTGGTAGTTGTGGCATGGAAAAATGTTTCGCTTTCTGAAGAGCTAAACGGACAATACAATTTGTTTTCTCCTGGTGAAGCTGTTTTAATAAAAGATTTTCAAGCATTAAGAAGTTATACGAAACAAGGGTTCAAATTGTTTGAAAAGGTTAAAAAAGAAATCCTTACCTATGGCGAAGAAATTTCTTTTTCTTTGTTTTCGCGTTATCAAGAGGTTTTAGAAGAATTTATTGTTGGTTATTTTCGTTTGTATGATTATTTTTCTTTAGAAGAAATTTTAGAAAATTATGAGACAGAGTCGAATGAATATCATACTTTGGGTAGATACTTTTTGTTTTTTTTGCATACTTTTGTTTATAAAGATTCTATTATTCATCGATTGAATGAGAGTCTTTTTATCCAAATGGAAAACTTTATCTCTCATGATTTTGTTCCTTATCGAAAAGAATATGACAAAACTGTTTTGGCAGAAATTAAAAAACGAAAGAATTTACGAGTTGAAAATTATCTTGTTTATGATGGCGAACTATTTAAAGATTTACTTACTTCGATAGTGAGTCTGAAAACAGAGCAAAGTAATTCTTTGGTATTCGATTCGGAATTGGCAATTAAAGATGCCGTTGTTTGCTTTTTAGAAGATAAGGACTATAGAAAATCGATTTTTGAACAACATGAGCTTTCCGAAAATAAAGAAGAAAAAAATGGTTTTATTAGTATTGCTTTGTTAGAATACTTAGATCAATATGGCTATGAAGAAGAAAAAAATTTTCCATCTTCTTCGATAAAAAAGCGAATCGAAGAAATGGAAGATTTGGTTGTTTTGTGTTTTTCGAGAACATTTCAACTTTCTACACACCAAGAGTTAGTTTATGAAATGATTAAAGAAAAGGTAGCTTTGCGAGTTCAAACATATGTTAGAGATGAGGCACCTAAACTTTTTACTATGTTAAAAAATTATAAAGAATTGGAAACCTTTTTTGCATCTTGTAAAAAACGAGTGATTAGTGAGTATTCTTCTGAGTTACCAGAGGTGTATTCGAAAGAGGAAGTGAAAATGAAATTGGAAGTATTTTTGGTTTCGGTTTTGTATCATACTCGTTCTTTTGAAAAAGAAAATATTCCTTTGTTTGTACCAAGTTTGAAAGAAGAAAGAAATATGGTTTTCACTTTGGCTCTTTCTTATTTGTATCTTTTTGTTTATTCTGTGTCTGTTGATTGTGCGTATGAGGATTCTTTTGTTTGTCGTTTGGAAAAGTACATTGGTTCTAGTAATGATTTTCAAATCTATGATCCTAATTTGTGTAAAGCAAAATCTATTTTGTATACAAGAGAAAATCTAAGAATGCTTTCCGATGTAGGACAAGCAAGAAAAATCTTGAAAAAGATGCACATTTAGAGTACACTTTTATAGAGTGGTGATAACAATGGCTGATAAAGATAAAAAAATGTTTTTAGGAATTCTTTTATTATTGTTTGCGTTTATGATTTTTGTAGGTATTTTGGCTTTTCGTGATAAAAAAGAGGAAATTTCTAGTGGAAGTAGTACAGATGCTCTTCTTTTTAAAAATGAATATGAATCTTTAAATAATATTGTAAGAGAAAAAGATGGAAAGACCATTCGGGAACTTATGATTTCTTCTAATAATCCGGTAGATATTTTAACAGAGGATGAGACGTTACGTTTATTAAAGGAAGGCACAGGAATTATTTATTTTGGCTTTGCTGATTGTCCTTGGTGTCGTACTCTTTTGCCTGTTCTTTTTAAAACGTTGGATAATATGAGTATTGAACGTTTGTATTATTTAAATATTGGAAGTATTCGTGATACACTTGTTTTAAATGATAAGAATAAAGTAGAGGTAAAAGAAGAGGGAACGCAAGGATATTATAAAATTGTGGAAGCTTTGGATTCTGTTTTGGATTCTTATTATTTGACTACTTCTGATGGGAAAAAGGTGGATACGAAGAAAAAAAGATTGTATGCTCCAACTCTTGTTGGTGTTAAAAATGGGGAGATTGTAGGAATTCATGTAGGAACTTTGGAGAGTCAAGAAAATGCGTATGATGATTTAACAATAGAACAGGAAGAAGAACTTTCGAAGTCCATTCAAGAACTTGTCAATAAGGTTTATGATTTACATTGTGATGAAAGTTGTTAATGTCCAAAAATTTGGACATTTTTTTTATTCTTTTATATAATAAAGCTACGTAAGAGGTGGAGTTATGAAATTAGTTACCTTATTACCAGCAGATCGTTATGTCGTGGTGAATCGAAGTATTTTAACAGAGCAGGAAAGAAAAAATATCATTAGCTTGTATGAACCAATTGTTGGGTATGCTGCGGTTTCTTTGTATTTCACTTTATGGAGAGATTTGGATCGTATGAATTTGGTAAGTATGGATTATACACATCATCATTTGATGGGGCTTCTTAAATGTGATTTGGAAAGCATTAAACTTGCTCGTCTTTCTTTGGAAGGAGTAGGTCTTCTTAAAACTTATTTTAAAGAGGGAGAAATAAATAGTTATGTATATGAACTTTATTCTCCTATGAGTCCGAAGGAGTTTTTTAACCATCCAATATTAAGTGTTATTTTGTTTAATCATTTAGGAAAATTTGAGTATGAACTTTTACAAACAGAGTTTAAGGAATACAAGTTGGATTTAAAAGAGTATGAAGATATTACAAGTTCTATGGATATGACCTATAAAACAAGTTGTCAAGTTAGTTTTGATGCCGTTGGAAAAAGAGAAAATGCAATTGTGTTACAGGATCAAGTAGATTTTGATTTGTTGTTGTCTTCCTTACCAAAAGGTGTTTTTAATGAAAGAAGTTTTACAAAGAAACTTAAAGAACTGATTAACAACCTTTCTTTTACTTATAATTTGGATACGTTTAAAATGGTAGAACTTATTCGTTTGGTGGTGAATGAAAAAGGGTTTGTTGATAAGGAAGAGTTACGAAAGAGTGCAAGAAGGTATTACCAATACAATAATAATGGGAAGTTACCTACTTTGGTGTACCGAACACAACCGGAATATTTGAAACATCCTGTAGGGGATCATACCAATCGTGGAAAAATTATTGGGGTGTTTGAAAATACGACACCTTATGATTTTTTACGAAGTAAGTACAAAGGAAGTACTCCTACTAGTCGCGATTTGCGTCTTTTAGAAACATTGCTTGTTGATTTAAAATTAAAGCCAGCAGTTGTCAATGTTTTGATTGATTATGTGTTAAAGAAGAACAATAATAAATTGAATGCTGCTTTTGTAGAAACAATTGCTGGACAATGGAAACGACTTTCTATCGAGACAGCAGAAGATGCTATGAATGTTGCAGAAAAGGAACATAAAAAATATAGTAAAAAGATTACTAATCCTAAGGTGGATAAAACGATTGAACCGGTTTGGTTTAATGAGAATTTAGAAAAAGAGAATATGAGTGAAGAAGAAGTAGAAGAGTTAGAAAGTATTATTAATAAGTATAAGTAGGTGGGTTATGACAAAATGGGAATTTTATAAGAAACTATTTTCTTTTTTTAATCGGCGAAAACTTCAAGTTATTCTTTATTTGTTTTTGTTAGGTTTTAATTTAGTAGTAGGTTTAGTTGCTCCATATTTTACAGCAAAGTTAATGACTTCTATTACAAATGTTTGGGTGGAGGGAATTTTAAGGAATGCTTTTTTTCTTTTAGTTCTTTCATTACTTGAGCAAATTTTTTATTATATTAAAAGAGAAGTAGAATATGCATTAGAAGAGCAGATTACTTTGGATACACAAGAATTTATTTCGGAGAGTTTGTTTTTGTTGGAACAGAAAAATTTTGACACTTTAGGAACTTCCTTTTTTTCTTCTAGAATCAATGGAGATACAAGTGCCGCAGCCTCTTTTTTCTTTCGAATTAGCAGGAATTTATCTTGGACTTTGAAATCCTTTGGTGTTCTTATTTATATTTTTATGATGAGTGTTCCGATAGGAGTTTATATTTTCATTGGTTCTTTTGTTATTGCTGTTTTACGGTATAGAGCAATAAAGGTTCGAAAAAGACAAAGAAAAGAAGAGGATAAAACTAGTGAAAATTATGCAAGTTCTTTTAATGAAATTATTCGAGGGATACGTGATATTAAAGTTTTAAATTTGAAAGACAAAATGATTTCGAAGACATTACATGATCAAAGATGTATTTATGAATTAAATCGAAAACATAGAAAGAACATTTTTTTAAGAGAAGAAATCAATTGGGGAATTCAAAAAATCATTGATTTTGGAGTGTATGTTGTAGCTATTTTTTTGATGCGTCAAGATTTATTTATAGGAACAAATTTTATTATTTTGTATACTTATAAAGGGCAGGCGTTTGGTTTCTTGGATTATTTTTCTTCTCTTTTGGAAAGTATTGTTGATGTCCGTTATTCTTTTGATCGTTTGTATGAACTTGTGGATGGGAAAACGTATACAAAAGAAAAATATGGAACGAAGCATTTAAAAAAGGTGAAAGGGAATATTGAATTTCAAAATGTATCTTTTTCTTATGATGAAAAAGAAGAAGTATTAAAAAATATTTCGTTTCAAATTAAAGCAAATGATACCATAGGAATTGTTGGAAAAAGTGGTGCAGGAAAGTCAACGATTTTTTCTCTTCTTCCTAAGTTGTACAATCCTTCTTATGGTTCTATCTTATTGGATGGTGTTTCTATTCAAGATTTAGATGAAAAAACAATTCGAGAAAATATTTCAGTGATTACGCAAAATCCTTATCTTTTTAATATGACGATTCGAGAAAATTTGATGATTGTTAATCCGAGTGCTACAGAAGAGGAAATGATAAAAAATTGTAAGTTGTGTGCTTTTCATGATTATGTAGAAACGTTAAAAGATGGTTATGATACGTTGATTGGTGAAGGTGGCGTAATTCTTTCTGGAGGACTTCGTCAAAGACTTGCAATTGCGCGAGCTTTAATGAAGAAAAGTGAAATCATTTTACTGGATGAAGCAACAAGTTCTTTAGATAATGAAACTCAAGATTTTATTAAAGAATCGATTCATAAAATTAGTAAAAATTATACGATTTTAATTATTGCACATCGTTTGTCTACTGTACGAGATTGTGATTATTTAATTGTTTTGGATGATGGAAAAGTTGTAGGGATTGAAACTCATGATGAGTTGATTAAGAAAAATAAAATTTATCAAAAATTGTATAAACATGAACTTTTATAGAAGATTATGTATATTGCATAGGTTTAGATATAAATAAAGGAGAGAATTAATTTATCTTTTCTATATCAAGTATAAAAATTATATTCTTCTAAAACAAAAGTCATTAATCAAGTGGGTAAAGAAAAATTAAATTGATTTTTGAAGAATTTTGTTTTCGATTAACAAAAAAAGAAACAGAAATTTCTTTTCAAAGTCCTATTTTGTAATCTTGAACCATCAAAGGAAAATAAGAGGACAAAATCTAACTTATTTGTTTTATGCTTTTTACAGAAGATGGCATAATGCTGATTTAATCTTTCGTTGTGAAAATAAAGCTTATCCCTTATAATAGAGATGGAAGTGGTTGTATGCAGTCTTTAAAAGAGATAACAAAACAAGAACATGTGGAGTTTGATTTACAAAAAAATTTTTTAGAAGCGTCTAAGGATAAAGAATTTACTTCTTTGGTCCAAACTTTAGAGCTTACTAGTAAAGAAGCTATGAAAATAACAAGTAAGTTGCAAGAGGCAGTAGAAGAGAAAAAACATTGTAAGGAATGCAAAGGTTTTTATATGTGTAAAAATTTGTTTGAAGGACATAGGTATGTTCCTGAAAAAAGAGAAGAGCGAATTTATTTTTCTTATTTGCCTTGTAAGTTTCAGCAAGCTGTTTTTGAAAAAGAAAAACAGAAGACGAAAAAAAATCGTATGAAAGACATTGATACAACTGATAAAAATCAATTAAAAATTATTAAGTGGTTGGATGAGTTTTATAGTTCTTATGATGTTATGAAAAGTAAGAAAGGTTTGTATTTGCATGGTAGTTTTGGTTCTGGAAAAACATTTTTGTTGTCCGCTTTGTTGAATGAACTTTGTGAAACAAAACATGCAAGTGTAGAGATTGTTTATTTTCCTGATGCGTTACGAACTTTGAAAGAGGATTGGGATTCTTTTGCTTCTGTTATGCATCGATATGAAACTGTGGATTTGTTGCTTCTTGATGATATTGGTGCTGAAAAAGTTACTGATTGGGGAAGAGATGAAATATTGGGAACGATTTTGCAGACGAGAATGAATGAGGAAAAAGCTACTTTTTTTACTTCGAATTTGACGATTCAAGAATTAGAAACTCATTTGTCTTTGTCTAGTACGAGTACTGATAAGGTAAAAGCGAGAAGAATTATTGAAAGGATTAAACAATTATCAATAGAGATGGCTCTTGTTAGTGAAAATAGAAGGGATTAATTCATGGGAAAAGTAAACATAGAGGAAAATTTTTCTTTACAAAGAATTCATGAACGTTGTATTGATTGTGGGGCATGTTTACAAACTTGTACTAGCCTTCATTCTCTTAAAGAAGAGGATTGTGTTCATTGTGGACAATGTATTTTAAATTGTCCTATGGGAGCTCTTCAACCTAAGTATAATTACAAGGAAGTTTTTGCCAACTTGCATGATGAAGAAAAAATTGTTGTTGTTTCTGTTGCTCCTGCTGTTCGAGTAGCCATTGGAGATGCTTTTGGTTATGCCCCAGGAGAGTTTTTAGAAGAAACGCTTGTTGGAGCTTTGAAAACATTAGGTTTTTCTTATGTTTTTGATGTTACTTTTGGTGCGGATTTGACTGTTATGGAGGAAGCTCGTGAACTTGTAAATCGTTTGCAAGAGAACAAAAATCTTCCTTTGTTTACTTCTTGTTGTCCTTCTTGGGTTCTATTTATGGAAAATTATCACTTAGAAGATATAGACCATTTGTCGACTTGTAAGAGTCCGATTGGTATGCAAGGTGCTATCATTAAAAGTTATTTTGCAGAGATGAAACATCTGAATCCTCAAGATATTGTGACAGTAACGATTGCTCCTTGTGTTTCTAAAAAAACGGAGATTCAAAAAGAAAAAGAACGAGATAACGACTATGTGTTAACGACCAGTGAACTTATTTTATTGTTACGTGAACAAAGTATGGATTTAAAAGAAATTGAACCGCAGAAATTTGATTCTATTTTGGGACGTGGAAGTGGGTCAGGACTCCTTTTTGGAACAAGTGGAGGTGTTACGGAGGCCGTTTTACGTACTGCATATTATTTTTTGAATGGTAAAAAAGCACCAGAGAACTTTTTTCATTTTCCTTCGTTACGTGAAAAAACTTCTTTTAAAGAAGCCGTAGTAGATTTGGGTGTTGTTACGATTCGGGTGGCTGTTGTTTTTGGTTTCCATAGAGTAAAACAGATGTATGAAGAACTCAAACATTATCATTTTGTAGAAGTGATGGCTTGCCCGAATGGTTGTGTTGGTGGTGGAGGACAACCCGTTTTAACAAAACAGCAACAAGAGTTGTATGTGAATGCAAGAAGGAAAAGTTTATATGAAAAAGAGAAAGACTATTTAAAAAAATGTAGTTATGAGAATGAAGAAATAGAAACAATTTATAAAGAGTTTTTAAAGGAACCTTTTAGTGAACAAGCAAAGAAGTATTTACATTCTTCTCGTAATTGTATAAAAATGAAAGATTCTTGTGGAAGATAGAAATGGAATTTTTATCTTTTTTTATTTATAATTCTATTACAACTAATTAATTGTATATAAATTCAATCTTAATACAATTAATTAGTTGTAAAAATTGAATGATTTATGTTATACTCCTGACTTTGACAGCTTAAGAAAGTAAAAATCTCTCAAACCTAGTGTTTAAGCT
>CANSRH010000031.1 GCA_947649365.1 uncultured Mycoplasmatota bacterium
TCTATTTTCTATTATTATTCTAACGTAATCTTTATAGAAAAACAACTCAAAAAAAAGAAAAATAGTTCTTATTTTTCTAGATAAGCAATTGCTTCTTTCAACGTCTCTACTGCAACTAGCTCTAAACGTAAATGATTTTTTTCTTTCACGTCTAATGCTTCATCATAATTTTCTTTTGGACACAAAAAGATATCTGCTTTTGCTTTTTCAGCACCTAAAAGTTTATATTTCACTCCCCCAATTTCTCCAACATTTCCTAATACATCAATCGTTCCTGTTCCAACAATTTTTCTACCTTTGGTTATATCATCACTCACCAAAGCATTATAAATCGATAAAGCTGTCATTAAGCCACCACTACTTCCTGACTCACTTGCTTTTGATTCAATGGTAACCTCAGGAGTTTCTTGATAAATAAATTTATTAATAATCGAAATTCCAATCTTTTGCAATCCTTCAATTTCATATATCTTAGCATGACAAGTTTTTTCCTTTCCCTCTCGTTCCACTAAAAAAGTCACCTCATCCTCTTTATTCAAAGAATGAATATATTGTTGTAACTCCTCTAAAGACGAAAAAGAGTTTCCATTGACATCTAAAATAATATCTCCCACTTTCAAATCTGTCTTTGCTTCTTTTGTAATATAAGTCACCACATGATGAATCGTTTCAATCTTTATTTCCTTATCTGCTTCATGATAAGCGCTAATAATCGCATTATCAATGCCTTCTTCTAAATACAAACGATCTCTTTCTATCGTATCATCCACACTTTCGTTTTCAAGGGTAATACTAGAAGAAGACACCAAATCCCAATTGGGAAGAAGAAAAGACAACAGAACAAAGGGAATATTTCCTTTCATCATTGAAACATAAGCCATAGATAAAGATCCAGAAGAAGAATACTTCTCCTCCATCACAATACGACTTTCTACATCAATCGTTCCTCCTGGACGATAAATCACAAAAGGAAGCTCATAGAAAAAGAAAAAAAACAAGGCCACAATAGATAATAAAAACTTATAATTTTCTTTAATGGAACTTTTTATCTTCTCATATACTTTAGTAAACATACCATCACCAAAATAATTATAGCAAAGGTAAGGGAAAATATGAAAAAGTTTTTAAAAAAATACATTTATATTGTCTTAACACTTCTATTTCTATTTTTAATATTTAAAAACAACAGTGCATTTAAAAAATGCATACTAGAAGGAACCATTCTATTTTTTGAATCAGTTTTTCCCTCTCTTTTTCCTATGTTTATCATAAATGACCTATTAATCAACTATAACTTTTTCTCTCTATTCAATCAACTCTTTGGTCGACCCTTAAAAAAAATTTTTCACACCTCTTCCGCCGCAAACTACTGCCTCATCATGTCCTTATTTTCTGGAACACCTACCAATGGATACATCGTCACCAATTTAGTAAAAGAAAAAAAAATAAACGTACAAGATGCAAGTTTAATCCTTTCCTATGCTTTTTTTCTAAATCCCCTCTTCTTATACAACATGTTATTTTCCATCTTTAGAAATACAAACACTGCATTAAAAATCATAGGAATCAATTATGGAATCAATTTTTTAATCGCTTTTTTTCTTAGAAAACACACTTACACAGAGCAACCTTTACAAAAAGAAAACGAACCCAAAAATTTCACCACAACAATAAAAGAAAGCATCAATCGTTCCTTTTCCACCCTTCTTATGATTTTAGGAACCATCATTTTTTATTTTATCATTTGTGAAGGAATCAATAGTTTTCTCTCCTCTCCCTTATTAAACTGTATCACCAACGGACTCTTAGAAGCAACGGGTGGCTTATCCAAACTTACAACATTAAACATCAATTGCAAATTAAAAGAGATGCTAGCAAATCTCTTCATCTCCTTTGGAGGACTAAGTATTCATACTCAAATTAAATCCATTATTGCAGAAGAAAACATCACCTACAAACACCTATTAAAAGGTCGATTATTATCAACTTGTCTTTCCACATTGCTCCTTTACATAATTCGCTGAACCACTCACATTTGGAAAATGACTAAGCTCAATATCTTTTAACTCTCCAATATAAAACAACTCCAAATCATCGATATGATTTTCGTTATCAGAAGAAACCAAAACAGGAATAGTAAATTGAACATAAAAGAACTCTCCTACATCCGTATCAGAAGAATTAAATTTACTAGAATAAGAAACACATCTCGTATTGTATTTAGTAGAAGAATTTTCTTTTTCTAGCCACCATTTTTCTATACCTTTTGCATTTTCATAAGTAAGATAATCTTCATAAACAGCTAGTTTTCCACTTGTCCCATCAGCATAGCGAAACTCCAATAAAACTGGAAAATCCTTACGTGCATCTGTATAATCCACCCAACCAACAAACTTTCTATCCAAAAAATCTTGCTGGATTGTTTTTATAATAATTGCTCGAGTTTGTTGGTTAGCACGATTAAAATCTGTATGATGATCACTATATCGAACATCAACAAGCAAACGAAACAAAAACATAACAACAACAGAAATCAAAGAAATACTAACAATCAATTCAATCAAAGTAATTCCACGATTATTTTTTAAGTTCATTACAATTCCCCCAAACTAAGCGTGGTATAATAAAATTGACAATTCTCTCCTGCACAATAAGAACCATCTTTATTCTCCGAGAACTCAACAACAATTCGGTAGCCACTTCCTTCACCACCAATTGTTTTTAAATAATCTGCAGCAGAATCACGAACTTGAACAAGTGCTTCACATTTTCCACTAGCATTAGTACATTCCTGTAAAAAACGTAAATCTTTATAAGTAAAATATAAATTGCGAATATGCAATTGCGCTTTTAAATCTTCTGCAAATCCCACATTATCTTCTTCATTCAAAAAAATTTCTTTACTTGAATGGTCAAAACCAGTAAGCATTGTATACTTTTTTACAATTTCTCCATTATTATTTTCTTCTTTTTCACCTAAACGATTGGCAAGAATATCCATACGAAAATTTTTAAAAAATTTTGTTAAATAATACGTACGATACAAATAAACAGAATCATTGTACTTCATTCTTGTTTTTTCTTTCATTAACATAGAACTGTAAGTGGAGTACACCATCAAAAGAGAAATCGTTAAAACAGCGACGACCACAATTGTTTCTACGAATACAAAACCTTTTTTATTCTTCATTTGGCCCCTCCCTATGATTAACATTATAGTAAAAAGAAGTTTTTTTGTAAAGTTACATTTCAAACAAAAAAAGACATTAAGTTCTTAAAATCTTTTTTTCTAATTGAATACGAATTTCTTCTTCATACGTTCGTTTCCCATCATAAGAGTACAAAGTTATTTGTAAAACAGTTACAATTTCTTCTATAGACAATAATGGAAAAATAGCTTTCATTTTCTTCACAAAAATTTCTTCCAGTTTTTTACTAATGCTTTCTGAATATTGTTGTTCTTGTCTACATTGTTCACTGAAATATAAAAACAAATTCACTTCTATCGAACGTTTCTCATAGTATTCATCATCTTTATTGCTTGCAACTGCAAATTCGATTATCTTCTCTAAAATAACGCTAGGAAGAATACCTCCATAAATAGTTTGATAAGACGTAAAATATTTTGCCTTTCTAAATCTTCGATTTTCTTCTAGTAATTTTTCTTTTAGCTCTTTATTCGTCAAATTTTGTGTTTCTAGTACTTGAGGAATACTTATAGTTTCCTGTGTTTCTACATGAGATTTTTTTAATTTTCGCAATATTTCTTTTAAATGGCATATTGCATCCTCACATCGTTTTTGAAAAGGCAAATTAGTGGGGAAAGGAAAAAAACCATCTAAATTTTTTCCATATTTTATATTAATAATTTCTTGTTCCTCCGGTTGTAATAAAAGAATTGCTTCTTTGGCTTCTTCTAACGTACAATCCAGCATTTTTAAAAGAGGGGGAACAATCTCCAAAGTTGGTTGTTCTACATTTCTTTCTTTTCTTAGTTTCCTTTTTTGTTCTTTATGGAAAGCCATGGCTTCTATTCTTTCGACAGCCTTTAAATAATTTATTCTATTATAAGCAATTGTTTCTCGATAAAAAGGATGATTTTCTTTTAAACTTTCTCCATTTTTATAAAGAACTACTTCTCTCATTTTTTTAGGTAAAGCAAAGACATAAGATTTCCAATCTTCTAACAAAATAGTTGGATTATTATTAATTAGTTCTATAAGTCCATTGGTTTCTAACCGAATTTCAATCAATATTTTCTTTAACTCTTTTATGACAAAATAATGTGCTTTTATACAACTTTCTTCATTGGAATTCCAAGGATAGAGTTCTTTTAAACTTTCTCCATAACGTGCAAAAAGAAGAAATTGATGGTCTTTTTTTAAATAGTGGAAGCCCTCTCTTACAAGACTCTCTGGTTCGTCAAATTGAGAAAAAAATGGATTTTCTTTATTTTCTATCCAAAAAGTTAATTTTTCTAATGCTTTTCTAGTAAAAAACTTTAAATTACCATTCTTTTGATTAGAGGTAAATACCCCCCCCCGACATAAAATAGAATTGCTTCTCTTTGTTTAGGAGATAAACAAGCTGTAAAACGATTCCACTCCTCTATAGAAGAACATTGTTCTTTTACTTCTTCTATTTGTATTTGTAATTTGTCTTTTAAAGTTGTTTGAAAGGATTGTTCTAATACAAAAGAAATTCGTTTGTACTCTTGAATACAATATTGTAAAGATTTTCCTTCCTCACTTTCTACAAACAAATGTTGATTTAAATCTTCCCCATGAAATTTTTTTAAAATTGATATTTCTTCCAAAGAAAAATAGTTTACTTGAGACAAAAGCCAATCTTTTGGATAATTTAAAATTTTGCTTTTGTACACTTTTCCTTTTTTTAATAAAGTACGCATTCTAGTAAACAAATAATAATTCCTTCGATTTTTTTTCTTTTTAAAAGAGTAACTATCCAAGTTTTCTCCAAAAAGGAAAAAAAACTCTTTTTGAATTACTTCCTTTTGGTTGATAAAACACCAAAAAACATCTTCTTTAGGATAGGAAAACATTGAAAAAAAGGTTAAAGATTGCTTTCTTTTCATTTCTTGTACTTTTTTTATTTTTATCCATTCTTTTTCAAAAAACTTCTCATCTCCAGCAAAAGAACTTTTTTCTCTCAAATCTTCTTTGGAAATTGTTGGGACTTCTTCCAAAATTGCTAGAAATTTATTTCTCCAATTTTCTTTTATTTGTTTAAAAGAAGCATTCGTTAAAACTTCTATCACTTGATGATACGCATCATTATTTTCCACAAGATGAAATTCATTATAAGACGAACCATGAACTTGATAAAAAAGAGTTTGTTGTTCTTTTGGTAAAAAAGATATTCTCTTTTTTAAGATTTCTACATCTTTAACTTTACAAAGTTTTAATGTATATTCTAAAGGAGATAATGGTTCTATCTCTCCAAGAGCTATCTCTTTTAACGTTTGTATTGCTAAATAATACGTCGCATTTTTATTTACAGAATGATATTCTAATAAATTTTCTCCATAAATTGCTTTTATTATTTCACGTTTCTTTTCAGACATACCTTCTACAAAAAAATATCTTTCTTCTCTAGAATAAGCAGGTAACAGAAAACGGAAAGATTGTTTCCACATTTCACGAACAATCTCATCTTTGCTCTTTTTAGTAAAACGGAAAAACAATTGACTAATATCTCTTTCTATAGACTGCAAAAAGGATGAATTTTCTCTTTCCATTTTTTCTACTTTCTTTTTGTTTTTCTTAAGCACAATTTTATCAGGAAAAGACAATCCTCTTAAATGACAGTATTCCTTTCTGTCTTGCTCTGGAATCCAAGACAAAAGCTCCCAAAACATTACATCCGTCAAATCAGCATGAATGGTATGGAAATCAAAAGCCACAAGAGAATCTGTTTTTTTTCGTTTTTTCTTTGTTGAATACATGCGCTTATCTTCAATTTGTCTAGTTTCTCTCTTCTTTTCTGATTGGAAATATTGATCATTTTGAGGTTCATAATCTGGAGCAAATCTTCTTCCAATTTTATTTTTTCTTACTTTACGTGCCGCTTTGTATTCAATTTGTCGAATTCTCTCACGAGTAACATCAAATTTTTTTCCAATCTCATCCAAGGTCCAAATTCGTCCATCTACTATTCCATTACGAAGTAATAAAACTTGAAATTCTCTATCTGAAAGAACATCTTGCATTACTTGTAAAAGTTCTTGCAAATTTCTATTTCCAACAACTTGATTTTCAAAAAAAGCATTTTTATCAGGAATAAAATCTCCTAAAAAAGAATCTTCTTCATCTCCAATCTCTTTATCTATGGAAGTTGGCTCCAACATAGCATATTTTAAAATCTCTTCTACATCTTTTTTAGATAGATGAAGTTCATTTGCTAAAACCTCAGAAGTGGGATCAATCCCCAATGTTTCCAGTTTTGCTTGTGTTCGTTTCAATTTATTTATAGCCCCTACCATATATGCAGGAATTCGAATGGTTTTAGCATGATCAGCAATAGCTCTTGAAATTGCTTGACGAATCCACCCAGTGGCATACGTAGAAAATTTATACCCTTTTTTATAATCGAATTTTTGAGCAGCTTTCATTAAACCAAGATTTCCCTCTTGAATTAGATCTAAAAATTGCATTCCTCTTCCTAGATAACGCTTGGCAATGCTAACAACCAATCGTAAATTATGTTCTGCTAATTTTTTTGGGGCCCATTCGTTTCCATTGGCAATTTCTTTTCCTAATTTGTTTTCTTCTTCTTTAGAAAGTAAAGGAAATCTTTTTATTTCATTTAAAAACATATGCACTGCATCTAAATTAGACTCGCTTTCTCCTAGTTCTTCAACATTCAACTCCTCTTCAAGTACAGAAATAGATTGCTTTTCGAAATACATTTCACACAATAGTTCTAAATTGGTATTTTCCTCCACAAAAGAATAGAATTCTTTTTGTTTGATTTCCATTCGATTAGAAACGAACTTTGAAAACAACTCTAAAAATACAGGAAGGAGCAAAAGGACTTCTCCATCTTTTGGAGTTAAAATATATTCTGTTTGATCCAAAAGGGAAAAAAAAGGACGTAATTGTTTTTTTAATTTTTCACTATTCTCCTCCAAATTGATAGTCATCGTATTTAAATAATTTTGCATGATTGCAACATCTAAATTGCTTTTCAAATAAAGTATCATCAATTTATGAATATTCGCCTTTAAATTAGTTGCATTTAAAGATTGCGTATATATATCTAAAAATGCTTCATCACTTATATTCGTATAAGCATATTTTGCCTTTAGTTTTTCTTGTTCTTTAGATAAAGCCATAAAAACCCCACCTCGTATTTATTATAACAACTTTTTTTCTTTTTGTCTTAAAAAAGCACTCCCACAAACCACAAAAAAACATATAATACCATAGGTGATTATATGTATAACAAAGGACCTTGCTGCCCACCTCCAAATCCTAGAGGGGGAGGATTTTTTACTATTCTAGCTATATTTGCATTATGTATTTTAATCTTTTATCAACTAATTATTACATTAATACTACCATTACGCTTTAATATTTTTATTTTACTATTGGAAATATTTATCTTAACTTTCTTGCTCTACCGCGTAGTATGGCCGCACTAATTTTTCTGTCAAATAAAGATAATCCATGGCTTCACGTACTTTTTGACAAGTAGAAAATTCATCAAGAGAAAAATCAATTTCTTGAGGTAAAGAAATTAAAATAAAAAACAATTTCTTTTCATCCTCAGACAACTTCACTTTTTCCAAATATCTAGAAAAAACAACTTCAAAATTAACCTGAAAATAAGAATTTTGATAAAGGTGAACCAAATCCATAACAGGACTATCTACTCGGTAGTCATCCCAACTAATCAAATAAGCATCCGTACTTTTAATAAAATGGTCCAAAGACAAATGATTATGAATGGTACAAATACGTTTTTTCGTTTGTTCTTTCACAATAGAAAACCATCTATCCAGTTCAGAAGAAGCAAAAGCAAGTGCGGAAAAAACTTTACTAATGCTACGTCCGAGTGCATAAGAAGAAGGAGACATATACATCTCTTTTTTTATACGTTCATAAAAGTCATTATAAACCTTTTCTAAATACAATAGATTTTCTTTTATCGTATCATAAATCGTTTTAAACTCATCCTCTGTCACATTTTTATAATACGTAGTTTTATTATGTAACTCACTCACCACGTCAATCAAATCCAAAGCCTTTTGCTCCATAGGCATAGAAACGCCTTCTACATACTCATAAACATTAACATCGTTTCTTGACTCATCCACTAAAGATGGAAAGTGAGTAAAACTCCGACTGGAAAGATACGAATACAAATCTCGTATACTTTTATCTTCTTTTTTTTCTTTTACTACAAAATCACCAGAAGTCGTATTTAAAATCAATGCTTTTCCACAAATCGTATACCGATAAGGTTTATAAATCGATTTTAAAACCTCAATGGATTTATTCATCGCAACATGGAATTAATAATTTATCTCCCACTGCAATTGTATCCACATGATTATAATTTTTCAAAGTATCACTATCCGTTTGATACATCGCAACAATACTTTCTAAAGTATCTTCTTCACTAACAACATGAATATGATAAGTAACAAACTCACTATCTGTTGCACTAGCTGTATCCAAAATGAGTTCTTCACTCTCTTGATCCAAACGTGGCTCTTCTTCTACAACTACCTCCTCTTTTTCTAGTGGTTCTTCTAAAAACAGATGATGAATTTCCTCAATCTCTGCTTCTCTTGCTTCCTCTTGTTCCTTTTCTTCTCTATCTTCTTCCTCTATTGTTTCTTCGACTTCCATAACTTCCACTTCAGGAACTTCCTCCGCAGAAACCATAAATTCAATATTCACTTTCAAGACCGAATCTTTTAAAATTTCATAAGTAAAATCTGTAATAGCAAAATCAACAGACTCTTTTACAATTTTATCTGTCACATCAACACTAAACGGTAGCTTATATTCAAAAGATTCTTTATTGATACTAATCTCATGACTACGATATTCTCCAGAAACAATAAAATTTCCCTCGATAGAAGCATCACAACAACTTAAATCATGCTCTAATGAAATACTACAAATTTCTGCTATTTTACTATCAAAAACAATTTCCTTTGTATAAGGTACTATACTTTTCATTTTTTCACCCTCTCTTATTGAAAGCATATGAAAGTTTTTTTACTTTATGATTTTTTAATGTTTATCTTGGTACAATCTTTTATTTTTTTTTTAATGTATAAATACCCTATAGTTTCTAAAACAAAAAAAGAGTACAAAACGTACCTTTTATTCAAATAAAGTTTGATAAATATCGATATAATTATCTACTTCAATAATTTCTAATTTTTCTAAAACTTCCTTGGGAAGTTCTTCTAACTGGTTATGATTGTCTTTAGGAATAAACACTTTTTCGATACCCTCATTATAAGCACCAATAAGCTTTTCCTTCAAACCGCCAATTTTACGCACATATCCATGCAATGTAATTTCTCCCGTCATTGCAATTCGAGAAGAAACAGCCTTACCTCGTCCTAAACTAATGAGAGCAGTAGTAATGGCAATTCCTGCACTAGGACCATCTTTTTTCAAGGCTGCTTCTAACAAATGAATATGTAAACTATTCTTTTCCAATTGAAAAGAATCTATGAAAAATCGTTTCTTATTAGTAAGAATATAACTAAGAGCCACCTCTATGCTTTCCTGCATCACTTGTTCTGCACGTCCAGTAATTTTTACTTTGCCATTTCCATCATAAAAAGTACTTTCAATACGTAAAACACGTCCGCCACTTGCATTCACCCCAAGAGCATTGACTACTCCTGGAAGTGTTGTGTCATGAAATAAACTTTTACTATATTCTCCTTCACCTAATAAATCTTTTAAAAGAGTAGATGTCACTTTTACATCTGTAGTACTTCCCATTACAAGAAGTTTACGAACAATACTTGTAAGAACTCTAGACAAATCACGAACGCCTGCCTCACTTGTATATTCTAAAATGATTTCCTTTAATAGATTGTCTGAAAACTTAATATCCTTTTTTGCTAAATGATGCGCCTTATAAATATCTGGCAACAAATACTTCTTAGCAATCTCCAACTTTTCAAACAATGTATAGCTAGAAAGCTCTACTACCTCCAAGCGATCCTTTAACTCATAAGGGATATCTTGTACATAATTTGCAGTCATTACAAACAAAACATGAGACAAATCATATTCCTCTTCAATGTAATGGTCTACAAACGTTTTATTTTGTGACTTATCCAAAATATCGAGTAATGCACTTGCTGGGTCTCCACGATAATCTTTCACCATTTTATCTACTTCATCAATTAAAATCAAAGGATTATTTGTACCACTCCGTCTTAGAGCTTCCATAATTTTCCCTGGATTTGCACCTAGATACGTTCGTCTATGTCCAACCAAGACCGAACTATCATTTAATCCACCCACACTAATTTTATAAAATGCTTTGTGTAAGCTCTGTGCAATTGACTTAGCAAATGTAGTTTTACCGACACCACTGGGCCCAATCAAACACAAAATTGGACTATCGACATTAGGATTTCGATTTTTTGCTGCAATGTATTCTAAAATTTTATCCTTTGCTTTTTGCATACCATAATGCGTTTGATCTAGACTTTTCGCGATTGTTTCTAAATCACTCTCATCTTGTGACTCCGTATGCCATGGCAAAGAAAACATCCAGTCCAAATAATTGCGAATGTTAGCAAGTTCTGGACTCATTTCACTGGTATAAGCAAATTTTTTAATTTCCTCTCGAATTTTTGCGTAAATTCTTTCATTCGCAAGGTGTAAATCCTCTAACTTTGCGTAATAAGAAGAAACTTCTTTTTCTTTGTTGTCATTCTCTCCCAGTTCCTCTTGAATACTTTTGAGCCTTTCTTTTAAAATAAATTCTTTTTGGCTTTCTTCTAAACCAGTTTGTAATTTTTGATCCAATTTTTGATCTAATTTTATAACTTCTAATTCCAAAGAGAGATCTTCCATTAAACGTTTTCCTCGAAGAACTGGATTAATTTCTTCGATATAAGAAAGTTTTCTTAAAAAAGAAATTGGTAAAAAAGCAGAAATTAAATCCGTGAACTTGTTCAAATCCTTTGCATCATTCATGACACCAATAATGCTATTGGATACTCCTTGTCCACTGGTAACATAAGTTTCCATTAAAGAACTCAACTTGCGTCTTACAGCCAAGGCTTCTACTTCGTCATAAGAAGGAATTTCAAGTTTTTGATATTTACATTCTAAAATAGCAGAAAACTTTTCGTGATTTTGAAATTGTGTACATTGTACACGAAACATTCCTCGCAATGTAACTCGTAAATTCCCATTTGGCAATTCCAATTTGCTTTTTATTTTTGCAACTACGGCAACCTTCGGCAAATCACTAACTTCTGGTATTTCTTCCATTTGATCCACTGGAGTTAAAACAACTACTTGATTGCGATAATTTTCTGTTGCTAAAGATACTACATTTCGCGATAAATCATTGTTTAATTCAAGTTTCACCTCTTGGTTAGGGAGAATGAGTAAATTCTTAAGTAACATTACGGGTAATGTATTTTTCATGCAATCACTCTCCTTGAAGTTATGGTGTTTATTATAACGACTTCCATCATCAAAGTAAATGCTATTTACATTTTTTTACAACCAATTTTTGCTAAAATTTTTACTAACAGATTTTATAAAAAAAGAAGTTTTTTTCTTCTTAAATTTTTTGTTCTTTAATCAACTGCTATGCAATAAGGATTTTCCCTTGTTCCATCCCCATTTTTATATAATACTTCTTCTTTTAAATAAAAGGTAGGGCGAACTCCCCACACAGTGCTCGAGGTATACACGTCGTTGTAGCCCGCACGCCCAGCAGGGTTCAGATACCACGCACGCACACTGCCCTCGCTACTCTCGGGAGTCATCGTCCATTCATAATATTTACTTTCTAGATTATATAACCATGCATTGTATACATACTTTCCAGCATTATTTGCAATACTTTCTTCTCGGTATCCAATCCCTATACTATAACCATAATCACTTGGATACATTAAGCCTATATTGGCAGTCATATAAGTAACACCTCCACTATATCCTTTGGTATTACTTCTCTCTATATTATAAAACTGATCAGGAGTATAGGTTGTATAACTACTATACGTTGGTGCTCCCAAATACCATACGGCAGGACTTATATAATTTTGGTATTCTCCTAAACTACTCCAATATACTCCATTTAAGACTTTACTTTGCAAAACACTTGCTTGCCACTGATTGTTTGCACTACTATTCCATGTGTAACCTTTTCCACTTCCTCCACCTGCAGGATAGCTAGCATTTGTGGCTTTTAATAATCCACTACTTGTTTCATTATAATACTTGGCTTTAATTAGTTTTACACGATCTTCGTATTCTCCATATTCATTTTTAGTAGGTATGACTCCAATAACTCGGTATAAATTATCATCCGTACAATTCTCACTACATCCAAAGTACACATAATTATCTGGATTTGCTCCAACATATCGATAATCTGTTAAACCTAGGGTTTGAGCAGTTTCTTCATGACTTAACTTCACTACATTACTACTACTCTTACTTAAATTCATTATATACTCACTAAAATATTTTCCTGTTGTAAATGTTATATTACATTTTGTTTGCTTGGTTATGTTTTTTATTTCTACTCCCCATTCTTCATAATCCCAATATCCTTCTGCTCCATTGTTACATGTTATACTTACATCATATGCTCCCTTACTTGGTGCTGTTTCTATTTTTTTTCCATCCAATGTAAATGATAATAGTTCTATATCAATACTACTAAATTCTGGGACTTGGCCTCTTAGGACATTGAATGTCTTTTCTTCTTTATATAAAGCAAATGTTTTGTATAGTGTTATACTTCCTAGTACTATAAGTATTCCCACTATACTAAATATCACTTGTTTCTTTTTTCTTTTGTTTTTACTAAACCTTTCTAATCCTTCTGGTTTACTTAAT
>CANSRH010000032.1 GCA_947649365.1 uncultured Mycoplasmatota bacterium
AAAATAGATTAATATTACAGCGATTAAAAAGGAGCGAACTGTTATGTTCTGGCTAATGAAGCTCCATTAGGTACCTTTTTAAAAGAGAAGGAGTGGTAGTTTTGAACGAAAGAAATGAAAAAATAGCTATTTCCATTCATAATGGATCGAACGTAATGATATTTAGTGTGTCAAAAAAGCTGAAAGATTTAATGCCGGGTATATATTACGAAACTTACAGTGGTCATGGCGGAAAGTGGCGTGAATCTATTCAAAATTGGATTGACGAAACTGAAGAACGCTTAGAACTAGAGGATAAGTAATATAATTTATAGTAAGACCTGTTCAGATTAAACCATTATCTTTTGCAACAAAATTTAGTTGATATAATCACGATTAAACCAAGTAGCCCCGCCACCCTTGTAGTGACGGGGTTTTCCGCTTGCTCACTTGTGAAGAATATGCACTTTTTTATCCAATCGCTTTAAATCAAGCTTTTGGACAATTTACAAACTTGCTATTTCTGAAAAAACCTAAAAATATACAATATTTTATTCAGCTTTCTTTTTGAAAATGCGGCTAAATATACCTCCTTTTTCTATTGGAACTTGTTCTAATTCTAGTAATTTCTTGTCGTGATTTTCTATTTTTTCCAAAGAGATTTAAAAGATAAAGCATTTACGATATATAAAAGTCTTCATTATTTCACTAAAAAAATTTAATATACGATACGTAAATTTCTCGTGATTTCTCAATAGACAAAGTGTCTTACTTAACTCCAAATTTGAAATTTGTCGTAGTACCCCCCTATGGTCGATTTTTTTCAAAAATCTCCCCCCCAGCTCAGTTTGCAATTTTTAAACTAACAAAACCGTGGGCGTTGCCCACACCCACAAACGCAATGCGTTTGATCATGCCTCTGAAAAGTAGCTTTATCACGTAATTACTTTTCGTCGCTCAACAAAAGCTAAATGCCTAAAATAAAAAGACAAGGGTAAACGTTGCTCACGTTGTTCGCCCTTATCTTTATTATTTATAGCCATTTTAAACGCTTATGCCGACGAAAAGTAATAATCACGTGTAAATATACTCGAATTGATTTAAAACGTCTTAGAACGCAAATATGAGCTTCTAATAACCTATTTCATCTGTTCTTCCTCAGAAAGTGATACATACTTTTCATTTAAATTATTAATTACTTCAAGTTTATTCATATACTATCTCCCTTATCTTTTTTTAGTGACATCAAAATTAAAGTCATTGCTGAAATACTAGATGCGGTTAGTATTAGGTATGTTCTATCGAGAGTATTTGATTGGCTTAACTGATATATAATAAAAAAAGTATGGAAAATCAGACTAGTAATATAAACTGTTTTAAATACTTTTTTTCCTGTAATTTGCATATCTTTTCCTCTACAATCTAATTATTATTTTTTCGTCTTCTAGCTACGACTCTTCCTGAAGAAATGATTAAATAAATTCCGTTTATAATCATCAAAGAAAAATAAAACATAGCTAAATAAAAGTTTTCTGTTTGAGAAATAGAATTAAACCCAACTAAGAAAAAAATATTTAATAAACTCGACATAATTAAACCAACATTAATTTTAGATTTTGCTTTCAAAAATAATCACCCCTTTACCAAAAAAATTATAACAAATTCAATAACTTAAAGATAAATTTAAAGTAACAGCAAGCACAGTCAAGGTATATACCTTTGACAAAAAATAGCAAATTCTCTATCGAAAATTTTTGCTTATTTTTTAAATTACTTTGGGAAAATCCCAACCCCTTTTCATATAAAAATTCGCTTCTTCATACTAAAAAAGCTAGGGAAAATTTATATTATATTACTTCAATTATTTTATTATATTTATAAAAAGCATCACAATTATCATCCATACGATATTTCCATAATCGATTTTTCCAACAAAATATAAATCCATTATTATATTTGCAATGATTAAAAATAAAAAAAGAAAATTTAGAAATTTACCAATCTTTTGTGTTAAATCTACAATCTTATTAGAAATCAAAAATAATACCTCCCTTAATTTGCGTATTTTATCTATGATATATTCTATATAAATAATTATATAAGTATTTCACTAAAATGAACAAATAAGCAGAGCGAACGCGATTTAGAAAAAGGGCGCACTTATACACCATTTTAAAAAATTGGTGTATAAGTGCTCAGTTCAAAACAAAGGGCGCACTTATACATCATTTTAAAAAAATATCGTGTTTGTGCTAAAGAAATGTGTGAAAAATCGCTCCGCAATTTTAAAAATTCGTTACACTCATTTGAAAAAAATCAAAAAAAAAAAAGAAAATTCAAAAACAGAAAAAATTGTAGCGGAAATAAATTGAGATTTAGGTGATTCTAGGTAAGAGACGTTCAAATAAAGCACTAGGATTCTTTAGTGAGTGGTAAGATATTATTAAAGTCTTTATTTCAACTCATAAGAACAAATGAAAGGAATGATAGTAAAATGAAGGAGACTATAAGAAAAGAACAATCTAAAATGACATTAATCTATGGCACTCTTTTTCTTGTTGTAGGATTAATAGGGACAATCTTTCCAGAAAGCTCAAGATTCATTATCAGCTTTTGTTTTATTTTTGGTGGATCAAGTACATTAACTGGATTGTTTTATTTTGCTGGAAAGAAAATGAACCAACCGAATAAAAATAAGTAATAATTTTAAGAGAACGTTCTATAATTAAAAAATATCTTTGCTATGTAAACTAAAACCTTTTCTTGGCAGGCAACGGGTTTGCGGCCGCAAACCTCAATATCTACTTTCTTCAACCTTTTTTGTCACGTTGTTCGATTTTTTATTTTCACAAAAATAAAAAAAGGGCGCACTTATACACGATTTTCAATCTTGTATATTTCTAACGAAATCGCGCGCTAAAAAGCCCCCTTCGACTTTCGTCAGAGACTTTTATTTACCGTTATATTCTTGATGCAAAAACATTAAATTTAAATTAGGAAATCTTGCACTGTTATAACTTATACTTTAAAATGAAATGAACAGTTTATCATTAAAAGGAGTCTTCAAATGAAAAATATCATATTACTAGCTAGTTTATCATCTTTACTTTTAGGCTGCGCTGGACAAGTAAATGAACAAGATACAAGTAATAATTCTGATAATACTACTATAAATTCAGAACAGAATAATCAAGACGAAGAAAAAGAAATAGAATCTTACCGCAACATTGTCCAAAATTTTACATCAATTTCCGCAAAAGATATTACAAATAAAATAAATAATGGCGATGCTTTTTATTTATTTGTTGGAAAAGAAACTTGCCCATACTGCCGAGAATTTGCACCAAAACTTGAAGAAGCTTCATCAATATTCGACAACACATCTTCTGATTCAGAAACAAATGTTGAAGGCAAAATTTATTACCTAGATCTAACCAATGAAGATGACGAATCAGTATCGGATTTCACTTCTAAATATAGCATTGATACGGTTCCAGCTCTTCATTACTTTGAAGGACAAATCTATCATAGTGAAATTGAAGATATTGATATTGATAGTGAGAATATTACAGTCGATGAAATTAAAGAATTTATAAATACACCATATTACGATGAACACATCACTACAGCCCCGGATATTAGTATCGATAATTGAAAAGAGAATAAGTTATGAATAAAACATTACAACATCCTTTAAATAATAAAAGCCCCTTCGACTTTTTCAGTCAGGGGGCTTTTTATTATTAAGGATTATTAATTTTATCGATAACTTTTCTTAAATATTTAACTAACCAGACAAAAAAGATAACTAAAGTAATAGTAAATACAAAACTCATTATCATTTTAAACACCTACCAAGTATAAGTAATTTCTCTACACTTATAAGTTATCATAGTTAGAAAGCGTTTTCCAATAGTGTACTTTTATAAGCTATTTATCAGAACTCAGTCAGGAGAATTTTACTATACAAATCTACCTAGATAGTCTTTGGCAGCTTTCTTAAAGTAGCCAATAGGGTGCGTATAATTTTGCTTAGAAACATATGAGATATGCTTTTCGACAGTATCTAGGGTCGCTCTATCAGCAAGATGTTGGTATGAAGAAAGCCTTGCTGACGCAAGCCATTAAAAAAAGGGGCAAAGCCCCTTAAACCCCCTTATTTTCAAGAAAAGGGGGAATTGTTGTATGAGATTGTTTGAAAATCTAAGCAATTTTGCGTAAATCGCTGCGTTTACAAGCATACTAGCGCATGGTCAGGGGTAACACCCTTAACAAACCCCTGAAATACGTTCAGAAGCAAATTAGAGGGGGGTAGGTAATATGATTTGTTTATTTAGTTATAATTTATATGATATGATTTAAATCATTCTAACTACCTTTTAAATCGGAATTAAGGAAGGTTATAGATGTTTTAAAACTATTCTAGGGTATTTTTATATACAAATATATCTAAAACGTTATGAGTGCCCCTTAATTTGAATATTTTGAATATTGAATAAAATCTTTAATAAGTGTATATTATGGAAATGGTGTAACTTATAATATAGCCACTAATAAATGTACAGTTAATTGGGGAAAAACGGTTAATTGTATTGGAAATATTTCAGTAGCTAGTTGGGCAGGTGCTACAATTGCAAAATGCTAATGATAAAGATATTTTAATTTTAATTTCTGATTTAATTTTTGAAATTAATAAAAGAAATCAAAATAATGCAGGTGTAAAACAGGCAATAAAGTTATTAAATACTTCAAAAGATAGAATTGAAAAGGGGAAAGAAACTCCAGAAGCTGAATCACGAGCTTTATATCAAACTTTATCAAGTATTTTTTTATTCGAACAGTTACAATTTACAAATCAAGAATATAAATTATTAAAAGAAATAGAAAAAGTTGCACATCGAAAAGGTGCAAAAAGTGGATTTGAAACATTATTTACTACTAATGCTTGGCGAAAACCCTTTTAGTTAATAAAAAAACTTAGACAAAATGTGTAGAGGCCCCCAAAAGTTAGACCAAAAATCTAACTTTTGGGGGTTTATTTTTATGGCAAAATATTCACTAGAATTTAAATTGTAAAACATTATCTGGGGAACTATGGTGGCTAAGCCCCGTCCAGTATCGCAGCCAATATACTAATTCCATTGTCTTTTCATAGTTTCACATAAAGTTTCAATCTATCAAGAGTCGCTCCGCTACTACTCTTGACAGATTGAAATTTATGAGAAGTATTGTCGACAACAGGAATTAAGCCAAATTGCATGTATTAAAAAAGAGCTGACCAATCGGTCAACTCTGATAAAATTTAGTCTAACTTTTTGGGTCCACTATAAAGTCGAAGGGAGTTTTTATTTAAAAATATAATATTTAATCTATCATCTCGAAATATTATTAGCTTTACCATAAACAATTAAAGAAATAATTTTATTACTCATAACAGCAACTATTAAAGAAATACTAGTCATAATAAACCAATCATAACCAACTAGATACTGCATAGCAAAAAACATATATACACAAAATACCGTTAATAATAAAGCATAATATATAATCTTCTTTTTCATATAAAAGCTCCTTAATTTATTGAAACACCTAAACGTGTTTTTGGACTATAGCCATCCCAATTCACTTTCTGTTGATATGTTAACGTTACACTTCTATTTTGTTCAGCAGCCTTAATAATAGTCCCTCCACTATTTTGCATTAACGTTCCTAAAGCAGAAGCAGAACCCACTAACGCAGGAATTTTATAAAGAATGGACCAGCTAAAACTAAAAAGTTACCAGTAGCTCGGCCTTTTAAAACATTATTAGCTAATTTTTTAGTATCAGCTACAGATAATTTTTGTTTTCTAATAGTTTTCCATTGATTATACTTTACAGGTTTTGTAATTATTGCAGCTTCAATATTATTCGGAGAGATTACAACAGCAAGAGGAACAGCAACAGAAGATAACGTTAATGCAGTTGATAAAATTACAGCTACTTTTTTAATTTTCATAATAAAACCGCCAAAAAAATTTCATCCTTTGTAAGCGCTATATCTAAGAAAATTATAATAAATAAAATATAATAAAACAAATATAATATCTTTATTTAACCAGTGTATCACGCATATTAATTAGCCCCTTTTTTTAACTTTTTTTTTAAAATCAGTGATAAATTGTTTGATTTCTTTTTTGTCTTTATCTGTCAAAGACTCTTTTTCACTTTTAGGGTATACATCTAAAAAGGCATACATATTGCCTAACGCAATGAAATAAATGATCCGATAAGAACCGCTTTTGCCTTTTTTTGAAGACTCTGGACTAAATCTTAACTTTATTGCGCCACCCGTTTTTTGAATCATATCTCTTAAATATACTGCAAGGCAAGACATTTGGTAATTGAAGAATAACAAGCAAAAAAATAGCAGTCAGGTTTCTTGACAAAGTATAGTTGCTATTCTTTTTTTAGGCCCTACTTTAATGAAATTTTTGTTTGGAGGGAACGACTTCATTCCTTTGATTATTTCAGTTGAATTTAATAGAGAAGCCTGGCGTCTATAAAGAAATACTTTTCTTGATGCACGTCAATTTTTTTGAGCTAGGGGCCTTTATACTAAATATAGGAAAGTTAAAAAAAAGGACAGTAAACTGATAAAGGGGAAGAACGAATTGACTCAATATACCCAACCACATGCAGCAGGAGACCACTCAGCTTGTATCCGCTTAGTCCCGATATTCAATCATTTGGAGGAAAGCGCGATGGATCGCATCGCTGGAAAAGCTCACACGAAGCACTATCAAAAAGGGGCGTTTCTGTTTCGCTCGCAAGAAAAAGATGATGCCTTGTATATTGTGAATCGCGGAAAAGTCCGCATCTATCGCTTGTCTGATTCTGGTAAAGAGCAACTAGTGCGTATTTTGAATCCGGGTGACTTTACGGGAGAATGGACGTTGTTCAATCCTGATGTTGTGCACGAGGAATACGCAGAAGCTACTCGAGATACGTCTGTCTGCATGATTCAACAACATGATGTACAAGAGTTTCTAAAAGAGTATCCTGCAATTTCGTTAAAACTGCTAGGAGAGATGTCGCAGCGGTTAGAAAGATCCGCACGTCAAACCGCACAAGTAGCCGTGGAGAGTGTCATTACCCGTTTAGTTTTGTTTTTGGCAGAAAATGTGGAACCTGAAATGGGCAACTCTTCCACCATCACCCTGCCGATGGCAAAAAAGGACATTGCTTCCTATTTAGGAACGACACCTGAGACCATCAGTCGCAAATTTGGAGAATTGGAGAACGAGGGATTGATTCAACAGCTGTCTGGGAAAAGGATTAAGATTCAGGATTTAGATGATTTATTGCTTTACAGCGAATAATCGGACACACTTTTTTCTACACGTTGGTGTTCTGTCGCTCTTCATTAACAATGGGACAGAACTCAGTGCTTTTGCGTCAAGAAGAAGTCGCTTTGAATTACGTTTTGTGGTACTCAGTGGGTCGGTTCATCATTGAAGGTATGCGAACGAATAGTTTATGGATTGGCGAGTGGATCCGCGTTTCGCAAGCCTTGTCTCTGCCCCTGTTTATTGGCGCGATTGTAGTATGGTTTATACGCAGACAAGATTATCCACCAATTTCTTATTATTCTGATGACAAAAAGGGGCAGAAAAAGACTATTAAGATGGTGAATTGAGCAAAAAGATAAAAAGAAGTGCCGAACTTGATATGCGTCAATTTTCGTTTGCTAAAAGTGAGCTATATTATAGTTGTAAAGAGGAAAAGGCAGTGTTCATTAATCTGCTGCCGATAAAATAAAAACACATAACGGAGATAGGAATTATGGAAAAAGCTATATTGCAATTAGAAACGTTGTCTTGCCCAAGTTGTATGCAAAAAATTGAAGGTGCCGTGAAATCAGTTAACGGTGTTGATAAAGACAGCCTTAAAGTATTATTCAACTCCAGCAAAGTCAAAACCAATTTTGATTCAGCTGTCACTTCGATTGAAGAGATTCAAAAAGCTATCGAAAACGTAGGCTATCCGGTCCTTAAAACAAAAGTCAAGGCCGCTTAACAGATTAAATGAACTAGGCAATTCTGGAAGAAAAGCTATTTTTTCAGGATTGCTTTTTTTGTTGCAATCCGATTCGAGGTGCTTAGAAACGATAAAAAAGAACTTTCTAAACTTGATGTCAATCAATTAATTACTTAGGTAATTATCTTATATTATGTTTATCAATAAAAGAGAAATTAAATTTGGAGGGAAAAAGCATGCAACAATATATATTAAGCAAGAAAAATGTTATCACCGTCATCAGTGGATTGTTCATCGTACTCGGTTTCTTCAGTCACTTTGTTTTAGAAAACGTAGGACTTTCAGAGTGGTCTTTGATCATCGCCTCTGTCTTTGGGATTACGCCAATTGCCATTCAAGCGTTTCAAGCAATGAAAGTCAAAGTCATCAGTATTGATGTCTTAGTCAGTATTGCAGCGATTGGTGCGCTTTTTATTCAAAATTATGAAGAATCGGCTATTGTCACGTTCTTATTCTTATTCGGACACTACTTGGAACAACGAACATTGAACCAAACGCGATCTGCTATCAAAGGATTGACTGAAATGGCACCCGAAAGCGCCTTGAAACAAATGGATAATGGCGAATTTGAAGAAGTAGACGTGGATGACATAGATGAAGGGGATATCTTGCTCGTTAAAACGGGTGCGAAAGTGCCAGTAGATGGCATAGTCCTTACGGGTGAAGGGCATATCAATGAAGCTAGCATTACAGGTGAAGCTGTTCCGGTCAACAAGCAAGCTGATGCAGAAGTTTTTGCAGGAACCATTTTAGAAAACGGAACGATTCAAATTAGAGCTGACCGAGTTGGTGAGGACACCACATTTGGAAAAATTATTGAACTCGTGGAAGAAGCACAAGATTCTAAATCCGAAGCGGAACGGTTCATTGATCGCTTTTCTAAATACTACACACCAGCTGTCTTGGTTCTGGCAATTGTTGTATGGGCGTTCAGTAAAAATATTGAGTTAGCAATCACCATCTTGGTTCTAGGTTGCCCAGGCGCATTAGTTATCGGAGTGCCTGTCTCAAACGTTGCCGGTATTGGGAATGGTGCGCGTAACGGTGTTCTTTTAAAAGGGAGTGAAGTCATTCAAGACTTCAGCAATGTGGATACAATTGTATTTGATAAGACAGGTACTTTAACTGTCGGAAACCCAACCGTTGCAGCGACTGAACTGTATGAAAAAGATTCTACTGAAACGCTTGGCTATCTGGCCAGTGTGGAACGGGAATCAGATCATCCATTAGCAAAAGCGGTCTTAAATCAAATTGGAGAAACAAGCTTTTATCCTGTTGAAGAAACCGAAGTCGTGAAAGGCGGCGGAATCGTTTCAAGTGTAGCTGGACATAGAGTGGCTGTTGGGAATGTGGCCTTGATGGAAAAAGAAAATGTCACTCTCAGCAAAAAAGCGCAAAAAGATGTCAAACGGTTTGAACAACAAGGGAACTCTCTCGTTTTGACAGCGGTCGACGGTGAATTAAAAGTACTGATGGGCATTCGCGATCAGGTCCGTCCGGGTGTGAAAGCTAATTTGCAGGAATTAAAAGACTTGGGCGTGAAAAATCTAGTTGTTCTTTCAGGAGATAACCAAGGAACCGTTGATGTGGTCGCCGGCGAACTTGGTTTGACCGAAGCTCACGGCCACATGTTGCCGGAAGACAAATCGGCTTATATCGGAAAACTTCAACAACGTGGTCAAATTGTAGCCTTTGTTGGAGATGGCGTTAACGATAGTCCGTCCTTAGCTTTAGCAGACATTGGCATCGCAATGGGAAGCGGAACGGACGTAGCGATTGAAACATCCGATGTCGTTTTAATGAACTCGAACTTCAGCAACTTGCCTCACGCATTAGGATTAGTAAAAGCCACCGCAAATAATATGAAACAAAATATCGTGATTGCAATTGGCGTAGTGTTGGTCTTGTTGACCAGCGTCTTCTTCAGCGAATGGATGAATATGTCTATCGGAATGTTGGTTCATGAAGGTAGTATCTTGGTGGTAATTTTCAATGGCATGAGATTAATGAAGTATCAGTTGAAAGGTCGAAAAGAACAAAAAGAAGTATCAGCACCTGCAGAGAAAGTAAAAATATCTTAAGAATAAATTAGAAGAGGTGAGACAATAGTCCATCCTTGAAATGACAAAAGCGGAAACTCAGATTTTTAAATCTGGGATTTTCCGCTTTTTTGAGTTCTTGAAAAAAATAAGCGTATAGAGTATGCTCTTTATAAAATGGGTATTCGGACGGGGGGGGAAGATTTCTCTATTTTTTGGTATACACCAAAGGACGAAAAAAACAAATGGAATTCGTTCTAAATCCAGTTTTTTCTCGTCTTATGTGCATAAATTTCCAGTTTTTTCTCGTCATTTAATCGCTGTATCCCTTGATATCATTGGGTTTGTTTTTATCCAAAAGGTATAAAAGATAAAGTATTTACGATATATATATAAAAGGTTCATTATTTCACTAAAAAATTTAATATAAGATACGTAAATTTCTCGTGATTTCTCAATAGACAAAGTGTCTTCCTTGACGACAAATCTGAAATTTGTCGCTGTAGTTTATCATCATTGACGACAAAAGCGGGCGCCATTGACGACAAAAGTTAGATTTGTCGTCATACTTCAGAATCATTAACGACAAAAGCGGGCGCCATTGACGACAAAAGTTAGATTTGTCGTCATACTTCAGAATCATTGACGACAAAAACGGGCGCCATTGACGACAAAAGTTAGATTTGTCGTCATACTTCAGAATCATTAACGACAAAAGCGGGCGCCATTGACGACAAAAGTTAGATTTGTCGTCATACTTCAGAATCATTGAC
>CANSRH010000033.1 GCA_947649365.1 uncultured Mycoplasmatota bacterium
AATTCAAGGATTTCAACCAATTTCCTATTTGAGTGCATAAGCCTACTACAGGATTATTAAGGGTATGAGCAAACGCCTTTTCTCCATCCTTATTCTTATAACGAATCCCTAGTCTTCTTGCTTGGGCATCAGTTAAGTTAGAACAAGAACAGACCTCAAAATATTTTTGTTGTCTAGGACTCCATGCTTCAATATCACAAGAACGATATTTTAAATCTGCTAAATCTCCACTACAACAAACAAGTTTTCGAACAGGAATATCTAAATTTCTAAAAAGTTCTACAGAAAATTGCCACATTTTTTCGTACCAAGCATCACTTTCTTCCGGTTTACAAATGACAACCATTTCTTGTTTTTCAAATTGATGAATTCGGTAGACACCCCGCTCCTCAATGCCATGAGCACCAACTTCTTTACGAAAGCAAGGAGAATAAGAAGTCATAGTAATAGGTAAATCGCTCTCTTTTAGAATTTGATCTTTAAACTTTGCAATCATTGAGTGCTCGCTTGTTCCAATCAAATACAAATCTTCTCCCTCAATTTTGTACATCATTGCATCTTTTTCTTCAAAAGACATCACACCATCCACAGCATCACCATGAATCATAAAAGGTGGAATACAATAAGTAAAACCTTTATCAATCATAAAATCTCTAGCATAAGTTAACACAGCAGAATGAAGTCTTGCAATATCTCCCATCAAATAATAAAAACCATTTCCAGAAACTCGTCCAGCAGCATCTTTATCCAGTCCATTAAATGATGCCATAATATCGCTATGATAAGGAATTTCAAATGTAGGAACAACAGGATCTCCAAAACGAGCCTCTTCTACATTTTTAGAATCATCTTCTCCAAGGGGAACATCACTTGCAATAATATTAGGAATCATCATCATTTTCGTCTTGATTTCTTCACGCAAAATCGTTTCTTGTTCTTCTAAAGCAGCAATTTCATTTTTCATTTCTGTCACTTTTTTCTTAAATTCTTCTGCTTCTTCCACTTTTTTCTCTTGCATAAAAGCCCCAATTTGCTTACTTATTTTATTGACTTCACTTTTTAAAGCATCATTCTTTGTTTGTGTTTCGCGAAGGATACTATCTTTTTCGCGTACTTCATCCACAAATCCTAACTTTTGATCTTGAAATTTTTTTTTAATATTTTCTTTTACCAATTCTGGATTTTCTCTAATTAATTTGATGTCAATCATTTTCTTTTCCTTCTTTCTAATAACAACTCTAATTTTCGTTCACGAACACGATCAATAGGTCGATTATATTTTGTCAACGCTTTTTCTTTTACTTTTCCCTTTAATAAATCCGTACGCTTTGGACTTCGATTGTTTTCCATATCTGCATCTTTTACATCCAAGACAAGAAAACTTCTTGTAGGCAAAATTCGCTTTTCTATATAACTAGTATAAGTAGGACAAATCTCCTTATTTCGCGTTAACACATCTGTTGCTCGTACTTCTCTTCCTGAAAACTTAAAAATACGAATTAAACTCATAAGAGTTAAATAACCATCTTCAACAACATCATGTAAGTATCCAACTACTTTTCCTTCATACGTGGACATAGCTTCACTAACTGCACTTAAATGCCAAGACTGAGGATTGCCAGATAAATCCTCTTTTTCGCCGTAAATTCTTCCCACAATCATTCTAGCCTTTAAAATACGATTTTGGATACCAGCAACATAATCTAGTTCTGGGGTTCCATCTTTCATAGTCTTTGGAAACCATCTTTTAGCACATACGTAGTCGATCATAGCATCAGGTATCCCAATAGATTCCATTTCCTTTAAAGTTATTTCTTCTTTTTCAAAAAGTTCAATCAAAACTTCTTCTATCAATTCATAGGAAAAAGGAAGTCGATTTACATCCAAAGAAACTGTAAGGTTACGCCACATTTTTTCCAAAGAAGAAAATTGACTTTCTTTTTTCTTCTGTTCCTTACAAGAAAGTATAAGCTGTTTCAAAAAAATCTTCTTTGTCTCTTTTTTCTTACTCTCTATATCCATATATCCCCCATAACAACCTACTGCCCACACTTTTACAGCTAGAATAAGTATACCACAATTCTTTTATCTTTGAAAAATAAAATGCACCTTTTAAAAAGAAAGTGCTATAATACAAATAGATTTTAATTATTTTTTATCACTCTCCTTTCAGGAATTTAATAAAGAAGTATTAAAATAAATTGTTTAAAAGGAGGAAAAAATGCAAGATAAGAAACTAAAATGCAAAGTTTGTGGTACAGAATTTGACTTTACCAAAGGACAACAAGAATTCTTTACAGAACACAATTTAAGTGAACCAAAAAAATGCAAAACTTGTAAAGAAAAAGAAAAGCAAGAAAAAAGTAAAAACAATACTTATCAAAAAGTAGCATAAAAAATTCGCAAAGTTTAAAATGCGAATTTTTTTATTTTCTAATATTTATTTCTTCTGTTTCTTTATAGGATAAACGTTTAAAATCTCGTTTTAAATATTGATAATTTTTATTGTTATGGACATTTTCAGCAATTAATCGATATAAATATTCTTCTTTTATCTGTACAGAATTTTTATCTCCAAACATTTTGTAATCTTCTATTTCTGGATTATCATTCATAGCTAAATAGCAAAAAGCACTAAGCCATGGATACAATTTTGCACGCTTAAAAATCTGATTACTTAAAGAATGTTTGATATCATCATTAAAAAGGATGACATCATCTATACCCATTTTATTTAATTCCCGCAAAACCAGTAGAAGAACTACACTTAATCGATAAAAATGAAGGATATAATTCTCCCGACCCTCTTCCATTAAATTAAGAGAAGTCGCTGTATTTAAAATCCCTATAACCGACTCATTATACAATAGTTTTTTTGTATCGTCATTCATAGAATAACCAAAAGAAGTACACAATCTCTTTATTATTTCCAACCATTCTCTATTTATTAGTTGAGAAATTTCAGGTAAACCATTATATAATTCTTTTGGAGTCAAATCACTCAACTCACTTACTTCGTTTTCTATATAATTTATATTTACTGTTCGAATATCTACACCTAATATATTATAATAAAGCAAGATAGAAGGATAAGATACCTCATAACAACGTTTTGTAGCCATAAAACCACCCTTTCAATTCATTATAGAATACATGATTTATACAAAATATACAACTATTTTTTATTTAAAATGGTGTCTTTTATTAGTGCCACAAATTCTTCCAAAGAAACAGTTGTGGTCGCATCACTGCCATGCAAGCGATAAGAAATCGCTTTTTCATCCACTTCCTTTTGCCCCAGTACAAGAGTAAATGGAATTTTACGAATCACTGACTCACGCATTCTATACCCTACTTTTTCTTCTCGACTATCAAGTTCTACTCGGAAGTTTTCCTTAGAAAGGATTTCATAAACTTCTTTGGCATACTCCAAATGATACGCATTATTAACAGGTAAAATATTTACTTGAACAGGAGCAAGCCAAGTAGGCAAAGCCCCTTTGGTTTCTTCTAAATAATAAGCAATAAAGCGGTCAATCGAACCAAACACTGCTCGGTGTAACACAACAGGTGTTTTTTTGCTTCCGTCTTTATCTACATAGGTTAAATTAAACTTCATAGGTAAACAGAAATCCAACTGACAAGTCGATAAGGTATATTCATTACCAACGGCAGGGCGCACCTGCACATCTAGTTTTGGTCCATAAAAGGCAGCTTCCCCAATCTTTTCAACATAAGTAATCCCAATCTCATCCAAAACGCTTCGCAAAGTATTCTCTGCCATATTCCACATAGAATCATCTGGATAATACTTCACTTTGTCTTCTGGATCCCGAAGAGACAACTCAAAATGATAATTGGTAATGTGCAATTCTTTATATACTTCTAAAATCAAATGAACAACAGAGGCAAACTCACTTTCAATTTGCTCACTTGTTACAAACAAATGAGCATCATTTTGACAAAAAGTTCTTACTCGTTCAATCCCTTTTAAAGCCCCACTAGCTTCAAACCGACAATCCCTTGCAATTTCACCAATACGAATTGGTAAATCACGATAAGAATGAATGCTATCTGCATAAATCATCATATGGTGAGGACAATTCATTGGACGAAGAACAAACTCTTCTCCTTCTACTTCCATTTTAGGAAACATATTCTCTTGATAATGATCCCAATGTCCACTGGTTTTATAAAGTTCTACATTTCCAAGAGGAGGGGTCAAAACATGTTGGTACCCTAACTTTCTTTCTTTTCCCTTGATATAATTTTCCAATGTTTCCCACACAATGTAACCATTCGGCAAATACATAGGTAAACCTTTTCCTACCAAATCGTTTGTAGTAAAAATACCTAACTCTCTTCCTAATTTACGATGATCACGATTTTTGGCTTCTTCTAATTCTTCTAAATAGTTTAAAAGTTCTTCTTCTGTTGGAAAGCAAACTCCGTAAATACGTTGTAAAACTTTATTGTTGACATCACCTTTCCAATACGCACCACTAAACTTAATAAGTTTAAAATTCTTGCATTCTTTTACCGTCTCGACATGTGGACCACGACAAAGATCCGTAAAATCACCTTGTGTATACGTGGAAATAGTTACTTCACTCTCATCCATTCTTTCAATCAAATCTAGCTTATAAGGATCGTCTTTAAATTGTTCCAACGCTTCACTTTTACTGATTTCATGACGAACAATCCGTTTTCCATCTTTACTAATCTTTTTCATTTCTTTCGTAATCGCTTCGATGTCTGCATCCGTAATCACTTTCTCTCCTAAATCAACATCATAATAAAAACCAGTCTCCACAACAGGACCTACCCAAAACTTAGCATCTGGCCATAAATGTTTAATGGCTTGAGCCATCATGTGCGCACAACTATGATTTAATTTGTTTAATTTTTCATCTTCTTTAAAATTGATCATCTTTTTATCTCCTCTTCTTTATTTTCTAATTTTTCTTCTATAAAATTATATTTAATTTCTTCAAATTCTTTTGCTTCTAATGAATAGATTCCAAAGGTGTATTCTTCACTTTGATTTTCACGTAAAATTTCTTTCATCGGGATATATGCTTTACTTTCTCTAATATCACCTGGCAACTGAACCAAATATCCAAATGGTTCTTCAGAATTTACTAAAGAAATATTAGAAGCCAAATAAATGATTTGCATGTTCCGAAATACGACAACCCCCGATTCTGCTAAAACTCTATCAAGGACTACCCAATTTTTAAAATCAATTTTATAGGGAGAATCGTAAATGATTTTGGCAAACTTTTTTGAATATTTTATCCAATCATGAAAATAATCTAAATGTGATGATACTCCTTTTTTTACAATAATTTTTTCAATTGTACCATCAGGATAAATTAACACAATTGCTTGACTTCTTAAATCTTTCATACCAACCTCCAAAAAATAAAAACGCAACAATTGCCAAGGAGCAATTCGTTGCGGTACCATCCTTTATTTTACTTACTTTAAGATAACGGCTTTTCAACCGGGGAGTTTTTCTCCCTCTAGAAAGGAGTAATAGAAACATCTCTTTATTCATTTTCACCAACCATGAACTCTCTAAAAAAGAAAATGAAACTATCATGTCTTTCATCACAGATTTATGGACTAACTATAGCACTTTAAAAAGATTCTGTCAATTTTTTAAAGCAGGAATAAGAACCACAATAACACCATTAACCAGTTTTTCAATCCCGATAAATTCAAAAACGATAATCCGATGGTTTTTATAATTTCATTCCGACAAATTTCGAACTTTTTTAATTATTAAACTTCTAACAAAAAAGAAATGCTTTTCTACACTTCTTTTCTATTGATTTCATATTTATTATCTTTATAATCAATCACCAAAGTATCATTGAACTTCACTTTATCTTCCAAAATCAAATTGGCAAGCAAAGTTTCAATATTTCTTGTAACATAGCGTTTCACTGGACGAGCCCCATAATTTCGATCATAAGATTCTTCCATAATTTTTTCTCTAGCCGTTTTTGTTAACTCAATATGAATATTGCTAGGAACGAGACGTTGTTCCACCTCATCAATAATTTTATCTAAAATTGCCTGAATGACATCTTTTGTTAAAGATTTGAAGACAATAATTTCATCAATTCGATTAATAAATTCTGGACGGAATGTATTTTTTAGAGCATTCATTACCAAACTATGACTATTTTCGTTTTCTTCTAAAATGTATTCACTACCCAAATTACTTGTCATAATAATAATTGTATTTTTAAAGTCAACTACTCTACCTTGACTATCCGTAATTCGTCCATCATCCAAAATTTGCAACAAAATATTAAAAACATCACGATGGGCTTTTTCTATTTCATCAAACAAAACAATCGAAAAAGGATTTCTTCTTACTGCTTCTGTAAGTTGTCCCCCTTCATCATATCCAACATATCCTGGAGGAGCCCCTACCAAACGACTCACATTGAATGCTTCCATATATTCGGAACAATCAATGCGTACCATGTGTCGTTCATCATCAAAAAGTTCATTCGCTAAAGATTTAGCTACCTCGGTTTTACCAACACCCGTTGGACCTAAAAAGATAAACGAACCAATAGGACGATTAGGATCTTTAATTCCACTTCGTGCTCGAATGATGGCTTCTGAAACCAACTTCAATGCTTCTTCTTGACCTTTTACTCGAACACGCAAATTTTCTTCCAAATGAAGTAATTTTTCTTTTTCTCCACTAACTAGTTTCGAAACTGGAATATGCGTCCATTTAGAAACAACCGATGCTATATCTTCATCACCAACAACATCAGAAAGCATTAAATTCGTTGTATTTTTCTTTAATTCTTCTAGTTCACGCTCCAACCCTGGAATCACACCATGACGCAATTTGGCACTTGTCTCTAAGTCATAACTATTCTCTGCCATCGCAAGTTTATGACGAACTGCTTCTAATTCCTCTCTTTTGTTACTAATCTTTTCATTGATTCCTTTTTCTTCTTCCCACTTGCATCGAAGATCGCTTTCTTTCTTTTTTAAACTCTCTAATTCTTCTTTTATCTTTTCCAAGCGAGAAAAAGATAACTCATCTTTTTCTTTTTTTAGTGCTTCACGTTCAATTTCAAGACGCATAATATCACGAGTAAGTGTATCTAACTCCACTGGGACAGAATCCATTTGCATCTTAATTGTTGCACACGCCTCATCCACCAAATCAATGGCTTTATCAGGTAAAAAACGATCCGTAATATAGCGGTCACTAAGGGTAGCAGCAGCAACCAAAGCATTATCCTTAATAGTTACTTTATGATACACTTCAAAACGTTCCTTTAATCCACGTAAAATAGTAATTGTGTCCATGACATTCGGTTCTTTTACCATTACTTTTTGTAAACGTCTTTCCAAAGCGCCATCTTTTTCTATGTATTTTCGATATTCATTCAACGTCGTTGCACCAATTAATTTAATCTCTCCACGAGCAAGCATAGGTTTTAACATATTCCCAGCATCCATACTCCCAGACTCGCCAGCTCCAACAATCATATGAATTTCATCGATAAAAAGGATAATGTTTCCATCACTTTCTTTGATTTCCTTTAAAACAGCTTTCAAACGTTCTTCAAATTCACCACGATATTTCGCACCAGCTACCAAAGCCCCCATGTCTAGTTCAAATATTTTTTTCTCTTTCAAACTATTAGGAACATCTCCAGCAACAATTCTCTCTGCAAGCCCTTCAACAATAGCAGTCTTTCCAACACCAGGCTCTCCTATCAAAACAGGATTATTTTTTGTTTTTCTAGATAAAATTCGAATCACATCTCGTATTTCTTCATCTCTACCAATCACAGGATCCAATTTATTATCCAAAACACTTTGTACAATATCACGTCCATATTTTTCTAAAACGTTTTCCATAGCTTCTCCGTTATTATACATCTACTATCCCTCCATTTCGTTCCCTATTATATATCGAAAATTAGCACTTGTCAATATCGAGTGCTATCAAAGCGTTTTTCAAACAAAAAAAGAGTGTCACCACTCCTAAGAAATACTTAATCGATAAGGATTCTCCCTACTTCCATCTCCACTTTGATATTGTACATCTGTTTTTAGATAGAACGTTGGACGGACTCCAAAAATACCAGATTGACTACTATAAGGATATCCACTGTATACGTCTCCAGTAGGGTAGAGCCACATGTTATAACTAGACGCAGTAGGTGTCATAACCCATTCATGATATTTTTCTTCTAATTTATATAACCAAGCATTTGAAACATAATTCTTCCCAGACATTGCTACATTATAATAACTATTTTCTATGGAATAAGCATAATCGCTTGGATACATCAGTCCTATATTTCCCACAACAAATAAACGGTCATTGTATTGAGTCTTTATTCCTCCTCTCTCTTTTTGGAACAGTTCTTCTGGTTTTCCAGAAAACGTAATACCTCCTCCAGTAGAGCCCATATACCATATAACTTGTTCAATATAATTTTGATAGTTTCCTAAACTATTCCAATAAACTTCATCAAAAACTTTCGTCTTTAGTTGACTAGAAGCCCAGGTAGTCGCATCACTATATTTATTGTAACCCTTTCCTCCAGGAGCAGCACCAGAAGAACTTAAAAGACCACTTTCTGTTTCTGTATAGTAATTTGCCTTGATTAGTTTTACTCGATTTTCAAAAGTACCAGAAATTTCCTTTTGAGTTGGCATTACTCCAACGATTCGATATAAATTATCTTCTGTACAATTGTCACTACATCCAAAATATACATAATTGTTGGGATTTGCTCCATTATAACGATAATCTATGAGTGCATACGTTCCTGTTAATTCTGTTTCTCCATGGCTAACTTTTTCTATAGAAGATTCTGTTTCACTTTTTGCTATTATATAATTGCTAAAATTATCTATTTTCTCTTGTTCTTCTATTCTTATTCTGTATGGATTTTCTTTACTTCCTTCTCCATTTTTATACATTACTTCTTCTTTTAAATAAAAGGTTGGTCTCATTATTTGTGAAGAAGCACTCGGAGAATTTACACGCATATTACCTGATGTATGCGATATTTCCCATACTTGAACAGAATAGGGATTAATAACAGGACTTATTGTCCATTCAGAAAATTGTTGCCCACTTAACCACGAAGAATCTTTATAAAAAGATGGATGACTATACACAGATTGACTTCTATAGCTAATTCCAATTGAATACCCATAATCACTTGGATACATTAAACCTACATTCCCTATAAAACTTGTTTCTCCCCCACTCAAACCTTTAGCAATGCCTCTTTCTTCACTATATATCTGATCTATTGGGCTAGTAGAAAATCCACTATCAGGAGTAAAAACCGCACCCAAATGCCAAACTGAAACACCAATGTATTTTTGATACTCTCCTAAAGTATTCCAATATTCATTAGTTAAAATTTCTTTTAATGAACTATTGCTCCAATTATTTGTGCTCACATTGCTCCACTTATACGTTTCTCCCCAACTATTTGCTTTAATAAGTTTTACACGATTTTTATATTCTCCACCTTCAGTTGATTGAGTAGGTAGGACTCCAATAATTCGATATAAATTCTCTTCTGTACATTCTTCTTCACATCCAAAGTACACATAGTTGTTGGGATTGGCTCCTGTATATCGATAATCCGTTAAACTTGGCGTTTGTTCTGTTTCTTCGTGATCTATTTTTTCTATTCCTTCTTGTTTCATTATGTATTCACTGAAGTTGATTTCTGCTATTTGATTTTGTACCGCATTGATTGCTATTTTGCTATGAAACACTTTATTTTGACTTTCATTTCCTGCACTTTCATCTAACCATATTCTTACACTATGTTCTTTGGTTTCTTTTGGGTCCAATTTTCCTCTATATACTTTGTATGCTTCTACTGCTTCATATTCTTCTGTTTCGATTGGATTTACCTTTTTTTCTTCTGTTAATAGTTCTTTTGCTTCGTTATCTATTTTTATTGCTATATTTTTGCTTGCCATTCGGTTTGCTTCTTCTAGTACTTCTAGTTGAATATCATAATCTACTCCTACATTGCATACATTTTTTATGCTAAAACGATATGGCTTTGTTTTTTCTCCTGCTTCTTCATTCATTGGATATACTTCTGTCAATTGGATGGCTTCTGTTATATCCTTGTATTCTATTTTGATACAACTACTTTCTAGTACATTTATTTCTTTTTGACTTGTATAATACGCTATGTATGCGTACGCAATCCCACCAATTACGATTGCAAGACAAAGTATTCCCATAACAAGCAATACGACATTTTTTCTATCTTCTAAAACCTTTTTTATTTTTTTTCTCATGTTCTACCTCTCTCTACCTCTATTATTATCTATTGTTGAAATCAGTATAACATAAATCATTCAATTTTTACAACTAATTAATTGTATTAAGATTGAATTTATATACAATTAATTAGTTGTAATAGAATTATAAATAAAAAAAGATAAAAATTCCCCCTACTTTAACAGTTTTAAATAGAAATATGAATCTAGGCTAGGTAAAATCT
>CANSRH010000034.1 GCA_947649365.1 uncultured Mycoplasmatota bacterium
TTTTACAAGTAACTTAAGTGAAGAAGAATACAACAAGTATATAGAAGCAGGAAAGGCACTTCGAAGAAATACCTATCGAGGAAAAGACATTACGAGTTATCATACAGATGGAAGTATGTATGAGATGATAAGTAGTGGCCGATTTGATGATATCTATGTAGGAGATTATATAGTAGCAAACAATGTGAAGTGGTTGATTGCAGACATCGATAATTATTTGTATACAGGGTATAAAGAAGGAGCAAGCAATGGAGGAGCATTAACGAAACATCATGTAACTATCCTACCATCCAAACCTTTAGAAAATGCAGTAATGAATGATGCAAATACAACAGAAGGAGGCTATTACAATAGCAAAATGAAACAAGAAGTTTTACCGAATCTATTTAATGCATATATAAAACCTGTGTTTGGAGAACATATTTTGACTTATAATACCATGCTTACAAATTCTATAAATATGGAAGCGCCATCGATGGCTGGAGGAGACTATTTAGGGTCATCCAATGGATGGGGCTGGTACGAAAGTCAAATAGATTTGATGAGTGAAGTTAATGTTTTTGGTACAACTGTATTTTCTTCTAGTGGACATGATACTGGAATTGATTGTAAACAATATGCCCTATTTCAATTGAAGCCTGAATTGATAAATAGTGATGGAACAGGCATTCGGATAGTAGGGTATTGGCTTAAAAATGTTGCTAGTGTGTCGTACTTCGGGTATGCTAACGCCAACGGCTATCCCAGTATCCATGGCGCGTCCTATTCGTACTATGGAGTTCGTCCTAGATTTTTAATTGGTTGATAGTTACTAATTATGTTATAGTAAATTTATTACTATTACTTTTTGGAGGTGGGAACATGAGAATATTTGCTTTATAAATATGGCATAGTGAATTATGCCAAAATAGAAGGAGGCATAATGTTAGAAGTTAAAAATGTAGATATTGTTGTTGGTACACGTTATTTAATAAAAAATTTATCTTTTGTTTTAAATAAAGGAGATAAACTTGCTATTATTGGAGAAGAAGGGAATGGGAAGTCCACCCTTTTAAAAGCTTTGCTAGGAAATTGTGATTATGCAACATATACAGGAGAAGTTTTTTGTGGCGGAACTATTGGTTATTTGGAACAATCTTTTTCAGAAGAAATTTTAAAAAAGAAGGTAAAAGATTATTTGTTTTGTTGTGATAATGAATATTATGAAAAACTACCTATTTTGTATAAGTATTTAGAATTTTTAAAAATAGAAGATACTTTGTTTTTACAATTTTTTGGTACTTTGTCTGGTGGAGAAAAAGTAAAGATAGGTATTTTGAATCTTTTGTTAAAAGATTATGATGTTCTTTTTTTGGATGAGCCAACGAATGATTTGGATATTGAAACGTTAGAGTGGTTAGAGCATTTTATTCAAACAATTTCCAAACCTGTCGTTTTTGTTTCTCATGATGAAATGCTTTTGTCCCGTACGGCAAATAAGATTTTACATATAGAACAACTAAAGAAAAAGCAAGAGTGCAAACATACACTTTTGCCAATTGGTTATGATGATTTTGTCGAACGTCGTCAGAAAGAAATAGTTCGTCAAACGCAAATTTCTCGGTTTGAAACAAGAGATTATAAGAAAAAAGAAGAAAAATTGAGAGGTATTTTGCAAAAAGTAGAACATCAACAAAAAACAATTTCTAGAAGTGATCCCCATGGCGCAAAACTATTAAAAAAGAAAATGCATAGTTTGAAATCACAAGAAAAACGATTAGAGAATTTTCAGGTGACAGAAATGCCTGATGTAGAAGAAGAAATATTTTTTGCATTTCCACTTCTTTCTCTTCCCAAAAAGAAAGTGATTTTGGATTTTCATTTGCCAACTTTATTTGTTGAAGATAAAATTTTGGCAAGAGATTTGTCTTTACAAGTTTATGGTGGTGAACATATTTGTATCGTAGGAAAAAATGGAACAGGTAAATCAACACTTGTTCAAGATATTTATGAAGAATTGAAGAATAGACAGGATATTGTTCTTGGCTATATGCCACAGAATTATGAGGATGTTTTAAAGAATTTTTCTACTCCTCTTTCTTTTCTAACGGAACGGGTTTCTTCTGTTACGGAGGCTAGAAGCTATTTAGGAAATATGCATTTTACAAAAGAAGAAATGACTGGTCCTATCGAGAGTCTAAGTAATGGGACGAAAGCAAAGTTGTTTTTTATTAAGTTTGTTTTAGAAAAGTGCAATGTACTTTTATTGGATGAACCGACTCGGAATGTTAGTCCTTTGTCCAATCCGGTTATTCGTCGTGTTTTAAAAGAGTTTGGCGGAACGATTATTAGTGTTTCTCACGACCGAAAGTTTATAGAAGAAGTTGTGGATATTGTGTATCAATTGAATGAAAAAGGTTTAAAAAAATTATAAATCTTTTTTATTTTTTATGAATTCTTTGAGCATTTTCGTAAGTGCTCTTTTTTCAATTCTAGAAACGTAACTTCTAGATATGTTTAATTCTTTTGCAATTTCTTTTTGGGTTTTTTCTTTTTGGTTTAATAAGCCATATCTTTTTACAATTATTTCTTTTTCTCTATCGGTTAATAAGGCTAAATAATTGCTTAAGAGCTTGATATTTTCTTTGGTGTGGACGAGTTCTGCAAAATCGGTGGTGTTGTCTTTTAAAATATCTATTAAACTAATTTCGTTGCCATCTTTGTCAAATCCAATTGAATCGTTTAGTGAAACATCTCCAGAGGATTTTTTTGTACTCCTGAAATACATTAATATTTCATTTTCAATGCAGCGTGCAGCGTAGGTGGTGATTTTTGTTTTTTTGGAATCATTATAAGAGTCGATTCCTTTTATAAGTCCAATTGTTCCTATACTGATTAAATCGTCACTGCTTGTGTTTTTGCTTTCAAATTTTTTTACAATATGAGCAACGAGTCTTAGGTTTCTTTCGATTAAAATATTTCTTGCCTCTTTATCTCCTTCACTCATTCTTTTGATCATTTCTTGTTCTTCTTCTTCATTTAGTGGAGAAGGAAAGACATTGTTTGAATAGCTTCCAGTGAAGAACAGCATATCTTTAATGAGGTTCATTATCGTAAATAACATTTTTGACACTTCCTTTACTTAAGTATATATTTTAAATGAAATTCTATTCTTGTTTTTCAAAATGAGGGCATTTGTGTTATACTTATACTGCGAGGTGTAACGTTATGGAAAAGTTTATTCCAGATATGTATAAAAAAAATATTTATGATATTGATTATGAAAATTTGAAAAAACGGGGAATAAAATGTATTTTGTTTGATTTGGATAATACAATTGCTCCGATTAGTGTTCCAGGTCCTGATAAAGATTTAAAAGACTTTTTTGCTGACCTTTATATGCTTGGGTTTAAAGTGATTTTGTTATCAAATGCGACAAAAGAAAGAGTGACTCCTTTTAAGGAAAAATTAAATATTGATTCTAGTTGTCATAGTAAAAAGCCTTTTAAAACAAAATATAAGAAGATTATGGAGATTTATCATTTTAAAGATAATGAAATTGCATGCATTGGAGATCAATTATTAACGGATGTTTTGGGTGCAAATCGTATGGGCTTTTTAAGTATTTTGGTACAACCTATTAGTAATGTGGATTTGTTTTTAACAAGGTTGAATCGTATTTTTGAACGACGTATTTTTAAAAAATTAGAAAAAAGAGGTTTGTTTCAAGTTGGAGAATTTTATGATTAAGTGTTATGGGTGTGGTGCTCTTTTACAGACAGAAGATAGAGAGAAACTTGGGTTTGTTCCAAAAGAAAAGTTAGAGAATGGTTTGTGTGAACGATGCTTTCGCTTAGTTCATTATAATGATTTGCGACTTGTTGATTTAGAAAAGAAAGAAGAAGTGTTAAAGAGAGTAAATAAAAGTCATGCTTATGCTTTTTTTCTTGTCGATTTGTTTCATATAAATGAAGAGGTTATGGCAATGTATCATCAAATTCAAATTGATAAGTGTTTGCTTTTTACTAAGGTGGATTTGCTTCCTAAATCTCTTTCTTTTGAAAAGATAAAACTTTGGCTACATGAGGTGTATCAAGTAGAGGATTGTTTGTTTGTTAGCGCAGCAAAACAGTATAATATAAAGGGGATTTTGCATATTTTAGAAGAAGAAAAAAAGAAAGAAGCTTATTTGCTTGGATGTACGAATGCAGGGAAGAGTACTTTAGTGAATGCTTTAGTCAATACTTCGATTACGACAAGTATTGTGCCAAATACTACTCTTGATTTTTTGCGTATTCCTTTAGAAAATGATTTTGTTCTTTTTGATACTCCAGGATTTCAGCCTACTCATTTTCTTTATTCGCCTAGTGATTTGAATAGAATAAAAAAAGTGAATGGAAACAAGCGCTTACGACCTGTTTTTTATCCTTTAAAAAAAGGTGCTAGTGTGATTATAGAAGATTTGATTCGTATTGAAAATAAGGGAGATACTTGTCATCTTATTTTTTATATTCCTAATTCTTTATCTATAGGGAAAGTGTATGAAAAAAATATGTTTATGAAAACTTGTAATTCTGTTTCTTTTTTCTTTCAAAAAAACGAAGATTTGGTTTTGAAAGGTCTTGGGTTTGCCACTTGTAAAACGGAAGGTATTTTGGAAGTGTATGTAAGAGATGAAGCAAGTGTTGAAAAACGAAAGTCTTTTTTTGACAAGGAGTAGATGATTATGAGTAAAATTCGTGTTATGGATGAAAATCTGGCAAATAAGATTGCTGCTGGTGAAGTGGTTGAGAAAATTGCTAGTGTGGTGAAAGAACTTGTTGAAAATAGTTTGGATGCTCATGCAACTCATGTTGTGGTTTCTTTAATGGATGGCGGATTAAAGCAAATAGAAGTGTTGGATGATGGCGATGGAATGGATAAAGAAGATGCTTTGCTTGCTTTTTCAAGACATGCAACTAGTAAGTTGTACCGAGACGATGATTTGTTTTTTATTGATACTCTGGGGTTTCGTGGTGAGGCACTTCCTTCTATTGCAAGTGTTTCGTTTGTTTCTTTGAAGACTTGTAGCGGAGAAGTAGGAACTTTACTTGAAATAAAAGGAGGAAAACTTTTAAAAAATGAAGTGAGTGATGCGAGAAAGGGAACAGAGATTGTTGTTAAGGATTTATTTTATAATACTCCAGCACGTCTTAAGTATTTAAAGACGGAAGCCTCTGAACTTGCTTTATGTGTTTCATTACTTGAGAGACTTGCTTTGTCCCATCCTAGTGTTTCTTTTACTTTGTTTAATAATGAGAGGATGCTTGTGAAAACGACTGGAAGTGGGAATTTACATAAGTGTATTCATGAAATTTATGGTTTAGGAGTTTCTTCTAAAATGATTGAGGTTCATGCGAGTAATGATGATTTTGATGTTTCAGGTTTTGTTTGTAAGCCAGAAATTTTAAAATCCAATCGTAATCATTTTATTACGATTGTTAATGATCGCGTTGTTAAAAATTATGATATCAATCGAGCGATTAATGATGCTTATTATACGTATAAGCCAGATACAAAGTTTCCTATTGTTGTGCTGAAGATTGATACGGATCCAACTTTGATTGATGTGAATATTCATCCTACAAAACAAGATATTAAGTTGGATAAAATTAATGAATTGTATGATTTGCTTTTGAAAACAATTAAAGATGCACTATATCATAGTTTGCTGATTCCAGATGCGATAAAAAAACCAGAGTACAATGAAATTAAGGATCAATATGTGGAGAATTTTGTTAAAGAAGAAGAGAAGAAGTTAGATGTTTATTCTACTAGTAATCAAGTTGCTTTGGATTTAAGTTATGAGGAGGAAAAAGAAGAAATAATCGTTAATGAAGAGTTAAAGAAATTGGTATTGTATCCTGTTGGTGTTGCTATGGGTACGTATATTGTTGCTCAAAATGAAGAGGGCGTTTATTTGATTGATCAACATGCTGCGCAGGAACGTATAAATTATGAACGTTATTTAAAGGCTTTAAAAGAAACAAATGTTTTAACGACTTCTCTTTTGTTTCCTATTCCAGTTGAGCTTTCAGCCAGTGAATTTTTGACAATAAAAAACTATTTGTCTGTTTTAACGGATATGGGGTTTTCGGTTCAAGAGTTTGGTGTCAATACTTTTGTTTTTAAAGCACATCCTACTTGGCTTAGAACGGGGTATGAAGAAGAGTCTATTCGAAAAATAATAGATATTATGATTCAAAACAATGGAGAGTTTGATCGAGTAAAGTTCAACGAACATCTGGCTATTACTCTAGCTTGTAAGATGAGTATTAAAGCGAATATGCATATTGGACCAGAAGCAGTAGAGGAGTTGCTACAAGAACTTGTTCTTTGTGATAATCCTTATAATTGTCCCCATGGCAGACCAACGATTATTAAATTTTCTATTTATGATTTAGAGCGAATGTTTAAAAGAGTGATGAATTAATATTTTAAAAGCAGAGAAAGAAGCTAGTTTTTCCTACTGAAATATCTTTCTATAAGAAAATATTGTAATGTAATTTTTGTATTTCTAAGCAAATCGTTGATGTGATACGATTTGCTTTTTTTCTTTATTTTTATTATAATATTCTTTCGAGGTGAGTTTTGTTTTATGAAAACCAAAGAGATTTTTTTATTTTTGCGTCCTTTTTTAATTAAAGAGAAGAAAAGTATTTTTTTAGCTTTTTTGTTTGCCCTTCTTAGTAGTTTGATTGGGGTTACGTATGGTTATTTGTCTGGTTATGCAATTAATGCAGCAAGTGAGATGGCTATTCGTGTTGCTTTGTTTACTCTTCTTTTAAATTTGACTTTAAGTGTGTTAAATTATGCTGTTTTCAGTAGGCTTAGTGTTCTTATTTCTACTCATTTAAGTTTTCGTGTTATACAAAATATTAGCTTTGTTTTGTTTCAAAAAGTTTTAAAATTGCCAACCAAAGCTTTTGAAGAAAAAGCAAGTGGGGAGTTTATTAATCGAATTACTACTGATTCGGAGACGATTACAGATTCTATTTCTTCTTTACTCCAAATTGTTATTCGAGTGATTACAAGTATGTTGGTCTTTGTTTATTGTTTGTTTCATTCTTTTTGGGTTGCTTTAGAAATTTTTGTTTATTTGGTGGTTCTTTATAAAATTACAAGTCGATATCGTCCTAAATTAAAGGAATTTCAAAAGAAAATTAAAGAACAAAACGATGTGTATGTTGCACAGGTTGATGAAGATATTCATGGAATAAGAGAAATTCGAGCTTTAGGAATTCATTCTACTATTTTTAATCAGTTGAAACAAATTGTTGAGGATTTATTTCATAAAAGAAAAGATTCTATTCATTATGAACAAAATTATTATGCGCTTCTTTATGTTTTAGATGAAGTTTTGGTTGCAGTGGTGTTTTTTACCATTATTGTATTGATTCTTTTAGGAAAGAGTTCTTTAACTTTTTTGGTAGCAATGAGTTATTACATTTATAATTTTATGAATTTGGTTAATTCTTTTGCTTCTTTTTCTACCTATTATCAAAAATTAAAAGTAGCGGTAGAACGTATTCATGAGATTGCTAATAATCAACTTTATGAAGATCTTACTTTTGGTGAGGTTCATAATTTACATCCTATTGGTACCATTTCGTTTCAAAATGTAAGCTTTCATTATCATGATTCTAAGAAAAAAATATTGAATGGCTTTTCTTTAGATATAAAGGAAAATACAAAGGTAGCTATTATTGGAAAAAGTGGTCAAGGAAAGAGTACAATTTTTAATCTTTTGCTTCGTTATTTTGATGCAACCAAAGGAAAAATTTTATTAGATGGTGTTTCTATCTTAGATTATGATGAAGAAAGTTTGAGAAATAATATTAGCATTATTCGTCAAGATCCATTTTTGTTTCATAAAACAATTTTAGAAAACTTTAAAATGATTCAGCCTAAGATTACTTTAAAAGAAGTAAGAAAGTATTGTAAGCAAGCTTTATTGGATGATTATATTCTTTCTTTACCTAAGAAGTACAATACTAAGATTGGTGAGGGTGGAGTGAATTTGTCTGGTGGTCAAAAACAAAGACTTGCTATTGCTAGAGCTCTTTCTAAGAATAGTAAAATTATTTTGTTTGATGAGGCAACAAGTGCTCTTGATAATGAGTCTCAAGAGAAAATTATTTCTGTTATTAAAGAAATTTCAAAAGACCATACGATTATTACTATTGCTCATCGTTTGTCTACTATTGTGGATTCTGATGTGATTCATATTATGGATGAGGGGAAAATTGTTGCTAGTGGAACACATAAAGAACTTTTGAAGAATAATCAAATTTATCAAGATTTGTATAAAAATAATGGGTAAAGTTTTTAATATTTGTTATACTAAAGAGTAGTGGTGGTTATGAAAGAATTAAATGTAAAAATATGTTTTTCTGTACTTGCAATCGTGTTGTGTTTGTTTATGCTTGTATTTAAAAGGGAAGAAGGAATGTTAAATCCTGTTTTTTCTCTTTCTAATAAAACGGAGGCAAAAGTAAATGAAATCTTAAAGTTGAATGAAGATAAAGAATTGATTGCTAATGAAACTATTAAAAATAAGTTTGTTTATTTGGCTTTCCAACAAGGAGAAGAATTTGTTAGTCATTTTGTAGATACAAATACAGGAGAAGAAGCAGATTTTACGACGTATTTGAAAAGTGGTGCCGAAGAAGCATTTTCTAAAAAAGTGGAAGAGTTGCTTTATTTGAAATATCCTAAATTTATTGCTGATGCTTTATCGGATGGAAGTTCTCCTAAAATGTATCAGGTTTTAAAGAATGAACTTATTGTTCATTATACAAGTGAAGCGTTGCATTCTCTTATTACAGAGCCGCTTTATTTGCGAGTGAATTATAATGATATTCAAGAATTTTTGGATTTTCCAGTGTCTTTGGATGCAAATTATGAACAAGAAAATGGGTATCAATTGGAGAAGGATAAAAAAGCGATTGCTTTTACTTTTGATGATGGACCTAGTGGAGAGAAGACCAATCGATTGGTTCAAATTTTGGAAGAGAATAAAGCTCATGCTACATTTTTTATGGTTGGTAATCGCATGGAAGCAGGAGCTAGTGTGATTCGAAATGTTTTGAATAAAGGCAATGAGATTGGAAGCCATTCGTATGCGCACAAGAATATGAAAAGACAAAGAGTAGAAGATATTGTAAGTGATGAGGAGAAGACGAAAGAGATTTATAAATCGATTACTGGACAAGACCTTCTTTATACAAGGCCTCCTTATGGAAATGTAAATAAAAGTATTAAAGAGGCTTTGGATACAACTTTTATTAATTGGAATGTGGATACAGAAGATTGGCTTCATCGTGATAAAAATTATATTGTGAATCATATTTTGGAAAATGTAAAAGATGGCGATATTGTTTTAATGCATGATGTATATGATACTACCATTGATGCAGTAGAAGAGGTTTTGCCTAAACTCTATGCAGCAGGATATCAAGTGGTAAGCATTTCAGAATTAGCTTCGTTGAAAGGAATTTCTTTGGAGAAGCATTCTGTGTATCGTAGCTTAAAAGAAGCTCAATAAAAAGTCGTCTTCGTCATTACCTATTATACTAATGATTAGAGAAATTCCTCCAGCTATTAAGAATAAAATAGCAGCTATCATTCCTGCATTGGCAATTAGTATTTCTTTGGGACTAGAGTTAGGGTCTAGTCTTTTTATATGTTTGTAGTTAATATAGACAAAGTAGAGATAGATTAAAAATGTGACAATGAATATTTCTGTGTTAATAGTTCTAAAGATGTTTTCATCTTTTTTTTCATGTTTCTTTAAGTATTCTTTTTCAAAATGATTGGAAACAATTGCAAAGATAGCCAAAAAAATATAGATTACCCATATGTAATCTTCAATTTGTACTTCTTTAAATGTTTCATTATCCATTGCATTGTTTCCCATATTAATTCTTATGCTTGTTGTTTTAAAATAAATAAAAATAAAACTCAAACATTATGTTTGAGTCTACTATTTAATTTGGTGACCAGTACGGGACTTGAACCCATGTATAAATAATCTTAGAAAGGGAATATGAGTTCTAAGTTATTTAGAAAAATAAGTTATTTTGTTTTATATGATAAAAATGATATACCAGTATGTTATTTTGATAATTTTGAAGAGTTATCAAAATATATAAATTATCGATGTTCAGATTTGGTAATAAAATTTAATAAATTTGGTGATTCGATAAAAATTGTTATTGGAAATCAATTTTACAAACTTTATAGATTTCAAGATTAGGAGGTAAAAAAAATGAATGATTTTTTA
>CANSRH010000035.1 GCA_947649365.1 uncultured Mycoplasmatota bacterium
TTCAGGGGGGTGTAAAATTATGGATTTTTATAGTTTCCCATAGTTTAAAATCCCTTTATTTATAATACTTTCAGCACTTTTGAGATTTTTAGAGATTTCTAAAGTTTAATATTTTGAGTGGTAAATAAGTGGTGAAATTAGTCATTATATTTAGGGGGATTAAGTATAGGCTCTTTTAAGAAGAAGCAGGATAAACTGACATCTAAAGTACGAGCTAATCTGTCAAGAAAAACTACTGACACCCCTTGCTCTACATTTTTGGCTGTAAGGTTGTATAACATATTAGGACTACTGTCTATCTCCTCCGCCAATCTTTCAATAGTAACAAATCCTTTTTCGTTCATTATTTTAGTGTTATTAGCATGATAACGATAATAATTGATATTCTTTCCTATTAGATTTAATAGGTCTTTTTTATCTTGGTCGGTATAATTCATGTACGCCTCCTATACTAAGTCATACACTTAGTAAATCTCAGTAATAATTATCGCCAAAATATCAATTTTTAACCATAAACGTAACACTTAATTATTTTAAGTTATTTACTTAAACCATATTGCGTAAATAAGTTTATTTGTGCTATAATATAGAAGTATAGAGGAGTGAGAAAAATATGGAAAATTGGTCTGTAAAAAAACAATTATGTTTAATCTTTGGAGGAGGAGCTGTATTACTTATATTTATTTTTTTGGTAGCTATTTTTTATGATGGAAATGGGAATAAAACCGATTTAACAGAATCGAAAGAAAATTTAGATGGACTTCAAGGAAACTGGGCAAAAGTTGATAATACTACTCGAAAAGTTGATAAATCTGAATATTTAAGTTTTGATGGAAAAGGAAATGTTACATATTACGTAAGCGGTTATAGTTTAAATTATAATTATACTTTTGATGATAAAGTGTCTTTTGAAAATTGGTCTTGTAGTCTAAAATCGACACCTTATTCAGATGGTTCAAAACAATATAGGTTAGAATGTTGGAGTGATACAACAATAAGAGTTTTTATTAGACAATAGCTTATATTTTGTAAAAAAATTAGTCCCATTGTCCGACTTGAACATCGGGACTTTTTCTTTTTCCCCTTTATTTATGGGGCAAAATAAAGATAGCCCGCGGGTTTACCACTTATTTTACCTCTATTTGACCTCAAAAATTGCATTTTTTACCAATATTAAGAGTTACAGAGTTACACAATTTTGTTGATCTCTTTTTGTTTTTTATTTTTTTCTTTTCTTAATTTATTTGAAAAGAATAAAAGAAATTTTGTAACAATATAAAGACTTGGAGTATGATCCCCAAGTTTTAAAATGCTTAACTTTGGTTACAGCAATTTTTTTATTTCTGTAACTTTGTGTAGAATAAGCGTAACAAAAGAAACACAATTTCATATACGCTTATGGCTGGATTATTAAATTTCTCTTGCAAGATTCTTTTAACATCATACATAAGTTTATTACTAGCCAAATTTTCTTTTGTGATTATTGTCATTTTATAGCTACTATGAATCCACTTTCCTTTGCTATTTTTATAAATATAGAGGACTATTGCTTCTTTCTCCATTTATTCTTCCTCCTTAAATATTTTTCTAACACTTGCTCCAAACTCATCTTTTACAACTCTTGACTTATACCCTAAAGCATTTAATCTGCGACTAAAACGTGCTGGCGACAATGTTTTTAGTTTATTAGCTTGTGTATACATTTCATAATAATGATAGGCTTCTGTTACCTTTCTACCTATTACGTGTTTAGATTGTTCCTCAAGGTAGGATAATACGCTGTCATTTTCAATATGATATTGCTTGGTAGCTTCGTTTATAGTGCTGCTTGTAGAAAGTTCTAAATCATTGTCAAAAAGCCTTTGTACTCCCTCTAACGCAAGATTAAGAATATAACTCTTTGCATTGTCTGTACTTAATTCTTCATCAATATATGGATTCCGCTTCTCGACTACATTTTCAAAAGGAACGATCACAAGTCTACGAATCAATCCATTTGACTTGTCTTTAAAGCTAGGAGGCTCATTTGCGGTAAATATAAGGCTTGCTGTATTTTTAATTGATATAGGCTTGCTATATATTGCTCTAGTGCCTATTTTATCACCACTTGCCATGGTTTTTAAATTTTTGCTTTTTTCTAAATATACAGAATCTACATCATCACTTACATTAACTATTTTTCCAATTAGTGATGTAAGACTTGTACCATCATCAAAATCAGCAATATCAACGTATGAAGCAAGATCCCCTGTAAAATTAGTAATAAGTTTAATAAAGGTGCTTTTTCCGTTCTTTCCGTTTCCAGTTAAGAAAAATATCTTATGCGGAAATCTATTAACTAAAATTATATGTCCTAATACTTCCTCTAAAACTAATCGTAAGTCCTTTTTCCCAAAAGAAATAAAATTTAGAAAAGTGTCTACATTTTCATCGTATGCGTTTTTATCATACAATACATCAAGATAGAAAGGCGTAAAATCACACTCACTCTCGACTACATGATTATTAAATATATATCCATTACGCAGCTGGATTTTAAATTTATCATATCCGCTGTCAATTAGATCAGCATACTTATACAACTGATGATTTAATTCGCTATCTTTATTACGTGTAAGCTCAATATACTTTGCGATCTCTCTTAACAATAAAGTTTCGTTACTAATATACTTCCCATCGGTTTTGAAATATAATTGTCCGTTATATAGTTTTATATCTAGTTTTTTAACTATCCACTTGGCAGCAGAGATCATATCTTTTTTACTTCCTTTGTAGATTTCCATGTTAGACAAAGGATCACTAGCTAATACACTTTTAATTACACGATCTAGCTCATTATTTTCCATTACTTCACCGAAAATATTCTGATTGATAAATTCTCCAATCTGTGCTATATTTAGCGTAGGATAACTTTGTTTTAAACAATATAAATGTGCGTTTATACCAACATTGCGACCATCACCATCACACATATTACTCAAATTAGTTTTAATTGATAAAGGGTACAATATAGGAGGTAATATAGGAAGATTTGTAAGAGTTAGATCTCGATTTCGTTCTCTTTCAACGCCGCAGCGTTTAACAATTCCATATTGATTTCCAGTTTTATAATCAACTTGGAAGCCTCCCGCTGTAATTACATCAGACTTTGATTTAATAACAATGTCGGAGGGTTTACTAAAATAAAAATGATAACCCTTTGTAGTAGTTATAGTAAGTGTAGGATAATTGAGCTTTATATACTCGATTATCCCTTTTTCTTTCTCCCCATTATCACCATCAAAATCTACTAATACCACGTTATTGTTAAGCATAAGCCCAGCACTATTCAAATGATCCATACTTGGATATGTAACATCATAGCTAGTTTTAGGAGATTTATCTTCGTTAAGTTCTATGAATCTTAATTCTGACACAATAACCCCTCCATTTTTACATAATTGTAAAGATCCACTATATCTTTTACGCTCAAAAATATTTTGTAGTAGGAATACTTATCCAATTTTGGCGATTCATCATTTTTAATTAAGTAAAGGGTTTGCTTTTTGCCAATTTCAATGACCGCAGCTTCCCTAAAATTTCCGATTACTCTCATTTTAGCTCTCCCTTTCCTCTAATTCCTCAAAAATATTATTTAAAGAGATTTCCATAAGATCCCCAACTTCTTTAAATGACAGGTATTTTTTATTATCGAAATTTTTATCGCAAATTAAAACACTATTTTCCTTATCATTTAAAGCATATATGTTATTTTTTGTAGTGTAGATTTCTTCACTAGTTTTAAAGAAATCAACAGGAATCTCTATTATAGAAGCAGGAACACTATTGTCATATTTTTTCATTAAATTTCGCCTCCATCTTCTTTGCAATTTATAGCATTTCCTATTATATTTCCTGTGATATATTGTAATTCTTCATCGTTTTGTATCGGCATACTATTAAGCTTCTTTTTTAGGCTTCTTAATTCTGCTTCACAATTCGCTTGCCACTCGGAAATTTTATCGAATTTCCTTTTTAATTGCCTTTCAATAGCTAAATCTATATCGGTACAATCTTGGAATATTTTGTTCCTTTCAGAATCAACATCAATTATATCATTTTTATTTTCTTTCATTTAGATTTCCTCCTTTTTTATTTATTTCTTGCGATACAATATCATATATAGTGCCAGATGATATACGCTTTTTTCCTTTTTCAAATTCACCACTTTTTCGTGATTCTTTCCTCATTTCACATATAGATTTCTCTATTAAAGTGAAACGACTATTCATTTCACTTTTAAGCTGTAAAATAGCTTTTTTTAATTCATTTTCCATTATTCTTCTCCTTTTACTTCTAATTTTTTAAGATAATCAACTATTTCATTGATATATGTAGGATTTATAGCAACTTGATTGACACCATCTTTAATAACTGTCCACTCAAAATGCAACTCCACTATTAAGCGATCCCCTATTTTTAAAGTAGGGCATATATCATAGTCTTTTCTTTGAAATTGTTGAATTTTTAACATCTGTTCTACACTCAAATATACAGGGCATAACTTATCAGCAGCTATGATCATAATATTTTGACCTTTAATAATTACAATGTGATCTATAATATCCAAAATATCACAGTTTTCACCTTTATAAATGCTTTTCATTACTTTTTTACCTCCCTAATTGTTAAATCTGGGTATGAATACTCAAAGAGCTTGTTTTTAAGCATATATACATCTGTTTTAAAGCCTTTTGTATCTTCAACAATAGTTTTACCTTGTTTAAGATCAAAGTAGCTAAAATCAGCCTTATAACAGGTTTTTCTATATGCTTTATTTCCTTTTTTAAACTTTGGAATCAACTCATATGATGGTTGCAGGACTAGATCCTTAATAATTCCTTGTGATTCTAAAGTTTTAAGCTCCTTATACCTTTTTGCTTCCAATTTTGAATCAAAAGTTATTCCATCAACACAAGTTTTAGTATTATGGTATTTAGGTTTATTTTTCAAAGTCAGCTTCCTCCTTTACTCGCTTTAAATAATTGATGTTTAAACCAAAGAATTTTACAACATCTTCCATTTTCACGAGATTTTTTGGTAAAAATAAACCATTTAATTCTGATTCTATTCTAATTTTGCGTTTTATTTCTAACGCTGTTCCACGACCTACTGATCCAATCGACATAATATCTTGTGTGTTTGCCCAAGGTTTTGCGATTAGATTTAAAATGTCTTTAGCTGGAATTATTCTCATTTTTCACTATTCCTTTCATTATTTCGGCGATTCGTTCGTTTTAGAGGGCAAAAAAATAATATCCTCAAATTTCATGTTGCTAGCTGTAAGAATTTTCATTATTATTGGGGCTGTTGGATATGTCTTAAACTTCTCATAGTTTCTTATAGTATCAACACTAACACCATATTGCTCCGCTGCTTCTTCTAAAGACCACCCTAAATTTACTCTTATAGCCTTTAAAGTCATCTTCAATAAACTTCCTCCTCTCTTGGCTGACTGATGTCTATTTTAATTAAATTTTTCCAAAAGTCAAGCACTATTTTACGATTAATTATCAATTTTTGTTTATTTATATCTTTTTTGAATAACGAATCGTTGACAAATCTCATAATTTATGGTAATATATTCTTGTAATTGAAAGAGGAGATACTATGGATAAAAGTAAGATTAAAATATTTAGTACTAATCTATCATACTATATGAAATTAAACGGGAAAAAAAGGCAAGATGTTGCTAAAGATTTAAACTTTCCGTATTCTTCATTAAGAGATTGGGAAAAAGGAATCTGTTATGCACAAATAGACAAAATAAAAAAACTTGCTGATTACTTCAATATTTCAATAAACGATTTAATAGAAGATCGTAACAGGGCTACACTAATAAAAAATATCAAAGAATCTGAAGAATCTAAACTAATAGAAGAAATTATAGAAGAACTCCCAAGTTTATCAAAAGAAAAACTTAAACATATTAAAACAACAATAGCTTTATTAAAAGAAAGCAAATAAAAAAGAGCTAGTACTGGTAATACTAACTCGAACGCTATATAGCGTACACAAGAAAAAATAATCCCAGCTAAAGACATTTCTTTTTGTGTACCTCTATTATAGCATTTAACAAAAAATATTGCAATTATGGAGGTTATAAAAATGGCAGTATATCAAGAAAAAAATAAAAATAAATGGACTAAAGATGGCAGGAGTTGGTATTTTAGAACACCATATGTTGATCTAACAGGAAAACGCAAACAATATTGGAGCTGTTTCTACTTAACAAAAAAAGAAGCTCAAGAGGGAGAAAGACAATTTCTAGCTTCTGTTAAAAATAAAGTAGATAATACTAGTATGACTTTTGAAGAATTATGTTCAGCTTTTTACAAACATCAAGAAGAAGAAGTTAAAGAAACTACACTTCAAACATATAAAGATCGTAAACCATTTTTAGAGTATTTATATCATATTAAATTAGTAGATTTTAACATCAATCATTTTGAAATGTGGAAAAAGAAAATCAATGAAAAGAAAATTGCTACTAGTTATAAAAATGACATATTAAAATTTTTAAAAGCTATACTTAACTTTGGTACAAAAAGATACAATTTTAATTTTACAGCAGTATATAATCAAATGAAAAATTTTAAAGATCCTAATGGAATAAAGAAAGACATGGATTATTATACTCATGAGGAATTTTTACAATTTATAAGTTATGAAACTGACTTAAAATACAAATGTTTATTTGAAACACTTTATTATTGTGGTTTAAGAAATGGTGAAATGAGAGGAATCACTTGGGAAGATATAGACTTTAATAAAAAGACTATTAGTATTAACAAGCAGATTCCAACTCGTTATACAAGTAAAAATTGGAAATTTACAAGTCCTAAAACTAAAAATAGTATAAGAACATTACCTATTCCTAATATACTTTTAGAACATCTTAAAATACTTTATAGTAAAGAATCTCAATATAAAAATTTTAAGTCTACATGGTTTGTATTTGGACAAGCTGATGTTCCAATCGTTGCAGATAATCCAAGTTATAGACAAGAGGTTATCTGTAAAAATGCCAACATCAAGAAAATCAGAATACATGATTTTAGACACAGCTGTGCTTCACTTTTAATTAACAAAGGTGCTAATGTAACAATCGTTGCAAAATACCTAGGACATACAAAGATAGATGAAACACTAAATACCTATACTCATATGTTTGGAAGTGCTTTAGACCAAGTTGTAGATCTTATAAATAATTTATAAAATAAGTGGTGAATAAGTGGTAAAGCCACTTTTTTTAAAAGCTAAAACCTCCCAATCCCTTATAAATACTGGGATAAAAAAAGTGATAGGTCTTTCGACCTATCTTCAGGGGGTTTTGGT
>CANSRH010000036.1 GCA_947649365.1 uncultured Mycoplasmatota bacterium
TAAAAAATCATTCATTTTTTTTACCTCCTAATCTTGAAATCTATAAAGTTTGTAATTATAGCCTTGTATAAGTAAATCTATATAATTATTAGATTTATTCTTACAAAATTTTTGTCTTAAATAATCAAAATTATAACTTAACTTCTTTGAAAATTCCCTCAACGTTTCAAAATATAGAATCGGTCTATCCTCAAAGTCATATAATACATAATATTTCATTTGTCCTTTCTAGTTCATTCATACATGGGTTCAAATCTCTCCTGCTCCGCCATTTAGACATTGAAAAAGCTTTGCTAATAAACAAAGCTTTTTTTTATTTCCCCAATAATTCTTCATACTCATTTAATAATTTTTCTAAATCAACAAATGCATCTTGGTAAATATCCTTTTTTAGTAAATCAACCCCTGCAATAGATAATGCTTCTAAAGTGGGCTTACTTCCTCCAATTTTTAAAAATGACAAATAATTCTCTATATTTCCTTCATCAATGTGTTGATTAATGACCAGAGCAACGATTTCCCCAATTGCATACTGAAAATTATAATAACGATGGACATCATAAAATAAATGTATTCGTGTTTCCCATAAATACTTTACATCTTCATCCAAAACAATTGCTGAATAATACTTTTGAAAAAAATCATAAAAAGTACGATTAATAAAATCAGCACTGATACTTTCTCCTCGTTCTATTTTAGAGCAAACTTCTCTTTGAAATTCAAACAGCATCGTTTGAAAAAAGATTGCTGTAATCTTTTTATCAATTATCTGTTCCAAATGAATTATTTTATTTTTTTCCTCTGCTTGAGTATACATGTATTTTTCTACTCGATCTTCATTCACCATAGAGGCAATCTCAGACAAAAAAATAGAAAAATGAAAATTTTGAAATTCTTGACTATCTCGTATCATAACTCCATTCACCGCATGTCCAAGTTCATGCCCAATGGTCGCTACTTCTCGAAAATTTTCTTTATAATTCATAAGAATCATAGGCTTCGTATAATTTCTCCAGTGATACCCTCCACCATATTTATGTTTAGAAGGAAAAACATCCAACATTCCTCCATTTAATACACTTAAAAGTACCTTCATATATTCTTTCCCTAAAGGTTGCAAAGCTTTTTTTACTAGTTCTACACCTTCCAAGAAAGTAAACTTAGGATTATAATCACTATTGATAGTTAAATCATAAAAATGAAACTCTTCTAGACCTAACTTTCTCTTTTTTAAAGCAATATAACGATTTAATAATGGAAAATGTTCATGAACCGAAGATACTAAATTTTCAAAAATTCGTTTGTCCAAATCATCTTTACAAATAACAGAGTCCAATATGCTTGTGTATCCTTCCTCTCTTGCTATGTCATAACACATTTGATAACGTAGCAAAAAGAAACCACTTATACTTTTATTACAATTCTTTAAACTCTTTAAAAAACCTGTAAAAATAGTTTTTCGTACTTCTCTATCTTGACTTGTAATTTTTTGATTATAATTTTTAAAAGTTGCTTTTACTTTATCACCTTGTATTTCCACTTCTTCTACAGGCATTTCCACATTAACAAGAGTCGTATACAAGCTGTTCACCTGAGAAATCAAAACATTCTCGTTTTGAATAGTTGAAGAAGAAATAGTATGATCTTTTAAACGTAAAACTTCATACAAGAGCATTTGATAAGGTTTCATTGAAATATTCTTACGCAAATAATCATCTAAAGAAAGTTCTATCTTTAAGATTTCTTTATTTATTTTATTTTTAATAGGTTCCAGTTTGCTCTTTTCCATGTGGGCTTGATTTTTATATTGCAAAAACAATTCATTCGAAACATCCAAATCAAAATGCAATTCTGCATAAGAAATCAATTTTTCCGCCTGCAAACTTAAAGCATAATATTCTTTCAATTGCTGTTCCAAAGAAAGAGTTTCTAAACAATCAGTTAATGATTCCACGTCTTTTTGATAAAGAGCTATAGCCTCTAAAAAATGAGGAATAGACACAAAAAAATCAGCAAAATCCCATTTTGTTTTCATACTTCACACCTCACTTTTAGATTTTTTTATTTTTAATAACAAACTGATTCAAAACTTTCTTTTTAAGTCGAAAAGACATTACTATAAAAAAGACAGAAATGAAACTTAAAGGAACAATAACAAAAAAATCAGTCCATTTTAATTTATTCCATTGACCAACAAGTAAAAAGAAAGAATACATAATTCCCAATATACCGATAAATATTAAACGGAACAAACGTCCCATCATCACTTTACCTACTTCAGTTTTTTTATAATTTTCTAGCACTTCTTTCTTTTCAGAATGATTCATTCTTTCATATTTTGTTTTTAACATAGCTATCACCTTATTTCCATTTTACCACAAGAAAATTGGATTGAACATTCCCTTTTCAAAAGAAAAAAAGACTAAAATATAATAAAAAGGCTTTTCTTAGTCATAAATTATCTCTCTTTTAAAAATCTCACATTTTTTATGTTTAATAAAAAAACCAACTATTACTAATTTAGGTGGATACAAAATTAATGAAGCAACAATCATGATACGATATAAAATAACTAATTTGTGTTTATTGAATGATAAATATCATAATCTATATGCTTTTAATTTTTGTTTTCTTAATATTAAATTTTTGCTCTTGATTACAAATCATAAAATATTATTATTTTGCAGTCAAAGTCAATAATTTTTTTATTAAGGAAATTTATCAAATATATAAAGATGAACTCCTATTTCAGTATGTGTTTGAAAACAGAAATCAATAATTTCTTGATCAAATTGAATATAAGGCGCTTCTTCATTATAAATAGAGGGAACTATGACGATAGAAAAATTAACATCGTACTTTTTTTTGATTTGTAATAATAACGGGATTTTTTCTTTTAACATTTCTACAACTGCATGTACTTGGATATTTGCATCTAATGTGGGTTCTTCTTTTTTACAACCACACCATGTTGAAAACGGATAATTGCCTCCTGATAAAGGTCTTGGTTCGTTCATCGTTGTTGTTCGATGTGGAGTTATTTTTAAAATTTCTGTTATTTCTTCAGGTTTAAAAAAACTATTCGAATTTGAAATAAACCCATTTTCTGTCATTTTTCCACTGCTTTGAATTATAAATTCTGAATAGCAAGTTGTCTTACTCATTTTATCACCTATATTAATTGAAATTAGTTCTATTTATGTTATTTCATTTCCTATTTTAAATTGTTCAATATTAAAGCCACCACAACTATTTACAACATAATCATATAAGGCATCAATTTATTTTATCATTATCTTTCTTTTCTCCAAATATTAAAACCATTTGTTCTGCTAATGCTCTAGTAATTTCTGACATAGCACTAAGTTCGTCAGCACTTAAATTATATGATTTATTCATTATAAGCATTACTCTTTGCAATACTAAATTTTTTGTGTTCATAATTTTTCTACTTTTTTATAATTATATCACATCAAGTCAAAAACATTTAAATTTTTAATCTATACAAATATTAATAGATTTAATTAGATATTATTGTTTTTGTCCCCATTTACTTTGATTAAAAAATAATGTACATTTTTCTTACACAACCATTTTATTGTATTATATAATTTTATTAGGAACATTTGATGTGAGTGTCGTCCTTCAATCTTAAAAAGGAAAGGAGATAGATAAAAATGAAAACTAAGACTTTTATTTTGAAAGTTCTTAAGCTCATTGCTATCATTTTGTTACTTTCTACCTTACTGGTGTTAGCAATAAAAAATAGACACTCATCAGCTTTGATAGAGTGTCCAACCTTAATTGAGGCGGCATTCACTTGCGACTCGAATGTTCCTCTTTTTTATTTTATGCAAGTTTCCTTGACATATTCATAGTAACATATATATATTTTTTTGTCAAAAATTGATTTTAAAAAAAATTGCACCAAATACAATACTTTTAATTTATTTAAAAGGTACAAAAAATATAAAAAATCCCTTAAATAGGGATAAATTTCAAATGGTGTCCTCTCAGGGATTCGAACCCTGGACCCACTGATTAAAAGTTTGTTTTTCAAAAATACAAATAATTTAATATATGTATAAAAATCTGATATATTCTAACTAACTTAGAATATGGATTAGTATACTTAAATGCTTTTATCTTCTTATTTTTCTAAATAATTAGAACTAAATACAATAAAATTGCACTGAATTGCACCGCTAGATTATCTACTGAACTTTTTGCACTAATTATCAATAAAATATGGTTTGTTACTAATTTTTAATGATTAAAAAAATTTTGGTGTCATTATTTCTATCAAAATACACCATTTTTGCAAGTGCAAAAATTAATTTGCCACTTGTTTAGGCATTTAAAATAAGTAATTTATTTTTATTTAGTGGCAATTATCATATCCTGTTTTTATTAGTGCCATAAAGAGAATTTTTTTGTTAGAGGGTCTATAATATTTTTTTCGCCAAAGCCAACAATACAAAAATATTTCATGTCTTCTTCTGATGTTTCAGCTGTTTTATCTAATTGTTCTTTAAAAGTATCTCCTGTCATTGTTTCGATAAAATCTGTAAAAAGAATATTATTTTCAATAAAATTTTTTCTTAATTTTTTTATTTCATTGTTTTTCCCTCTTAACACAATTAATGATAAACCTGATATATTTTTATGAATAGAACCATCTTTATCTGTAAAATCAATAAAACTCATTTTTTCTTTTAAATCATTTGACGCAATAGACACTAATCCAGCACATGAATGGGCAATAGCATTTAATGCTTTACCAACTTCTAAATCTTTGTTTACTACAGCAACAAATTTGTGTGTTTCGTTATATACCATATTTTCTCCTTCTTTCTTAACATTAGTATAATAAAATATAACAATTGATGCAACTTAGAGCATTAGATTTTTTAACAAACTAATTCGTATTATAAAATTTTGCATCTAAATAGCACTAGTTAAAGAGATTAAGAAATTGTGAAAACTTAACTTGTTTACTTGTTTTTACTTACTATTAATAGTATACTTTCCATAGGGAATATCAGTTGTTGGATGTCTACCTCCAATCTAGACAGAAAGGAGGTTTGAAAGAAATGAAAAAACGTGAATACATTATTTGCATTCTACGCCTCATCACTCTCATTTTACTACTCCTAATCATTTTGATTATAGTAATAAAGAAATGACATCTAATCTGCAATAAATTATACCCATAAAAATAGACAGATAGGAAAAGACACCTATCT
>CANSRH010000037.1 GCA_947649365.1 uncultured Mycoplasmatota bacterium
CTAGGTTTGAGAGATTTTTACTTTCTTAAGCTGTCAAAGTCAGGATTATATCATAGGAATTAAAAAAAGCCTAGTTTTAAATACACTGGCTATTTTTCTTCTTTTATTAATTCTTTCAGTTCATATAGTTTATTTATCGCATCGATGGGAGTCATATATACTGGGTCTAGTTCTTCTAAAAATTCTTTTATTTTGTCTTTTTCTTGTTTTTCTTCAAATACCATGGATAGTTGAATCGAACTATCTGTTGTTTGTTTTGTTTTTTCTTTGTTTTCGTAATAGGCTAATATTTCACCTGCTCTATTTGTTAGTTCTTCTGGCATTCCTGCAAGTCTGGCTACATGAATTCCGTAGGATTTATCTACTGCTCCTTTTTTTATTTTGTGTAAAAATGTGATTACTCCATTGTTTTCATGAGCAGATACATGAATGTTTACAATTCCTGGTATGGTTTCTTCTAAGCTAGTTAGTTCATGGTAATGGGTAGAAAATAGAGTTTTGCATTTAATATGCTTGTTTACATATTCAAGGATTGATTGGGCAAGACTCATTCCGTCGTAAGTCGCTGTTCCTCTTCCTAATTCATCAAATAGAATTAAACTATTTTCAGTGGCATTCACTATCGCATTTCTTGCTTCGTTCATTTCGACCATAAATGTGGATTCTCCACTTACTAAGTCATCGCTAGCTCCAATTCTTGTGAATATTTTATCAATGATGGGAAGATTCGCTTTTTTTGCTGGAACAAAAGAACCCATTTGCGCTAGGATAATTATGATTGCTAGTTGTCGCATGTACGTTGATTTTCCGCTCATATTTGGTCCCGTAATTAATAATGTTTGGGTCGTTGTGTCCATTTGACAATCGTTTCTTACGTAGGTATTGTTGCTTACTTTTTCAATTACAGGATGGAAGCCGTCTTCTATTTCTATTGTGTGTTCTTCATTCATTTTAGGTCTTACAAAGTTGTATTCTTCTGCACAAACAGCTAGACTTGCTAAAGCATCTAGTTCACTAATGATTTCTGCTGTATCTTTTAAGTCAATCAATTTTTCTTTAATTGTTTCTTTGATTTCATTAAATAAATTGTATTCGATTTCGATAATTTTTTCTTCCGCATTTAAAATAAGAGCTTCTTTTTCTTTTAATTCGGGAGAAATAAAGCGTTCACAATTGGTAAGGGTTTGTCTTCGTTCCCAGTGCAAATCTTCTGTGACTTCTTTTACTTGCCCTTTGGATATTTCTATGTAGTATCCAAATACTCGATTGTAGCCAATTTTTAAGTTTTTGATTCCTGTACTTTCTTTTATTTTGGCTTCAAAGTCAGCAATAAATGATTTTCCACCACTTCTAATTTCTTTTAAGTTGTCTAATTCTTGGTTGTATCCTTCTTTGATTAGAAATCCTTCTTTTAAGGTAACAGGAGGATTTTCATAAATTGCTTTTTCTAATAGTTCATACATTTCTTTATGTTCTTTGATTTTATAATCAAAATGCAATTCATTGCTTATTCTTTTTATGTTTGGCAATACTTTTAAACTTGTTTTTAGTTGTAATAAGTCTCTTGCATTTAGTGTACCGCATGCAATTTTTCCACATAGCCTTTCAATATCATAGATTTCATACAATGCGTCTCTTAGCTCTTGTTTTAACATAAATTCTGTATTGAATGTTGTGATTTTATCGTATCTTTCTTTGATTTTTTCTTTACTTTTTAAAGGATGCATTAGGTAGTCTTTTAATTTTCTGCTTCCCATACTGGTTTTGGTTTTGTCTAAAAGCCAAAGAAGAGAATAGGTTCTTTCTTTTAAACGTAATGTTTCGATGAGTTCTAAATTTCTTATAGTATGAACATCCATTTCTAGATAGTCTTCTTTGTTTACAATGGTCACTTCTTTGATATGAGAAATATCTTTTAGTTCACGGACAATTAAATAGTAAAGGAGATGTTTTATGCCTTCTTTGAACCGGATGTCTTCTACACTTTTTATTAATTCTTCTGCTTCTTCGTTTAGAACATTTTCAGAAATAGAGACTTCAATTCCATATTTTCCTTTTAGAATTCCAATGAGTTCGGTATCTTGGTTATTTTTTAAAAGAATTTCTTTTATTTTTAAGTTCAAAATCTCATTTAATAGTTTTTCTTTTTTGTGTTCAATATTCATGACAAATAAGGAACCTGTTGAAATATCTGCATAGGTTAGAACGTAGGCATAAGAAAAGTCAAGGACACTCCCAATGTAGTTGTTATCGTGTTCGTTTAGTAAGTCAGAGTCTACAATCGTACCTTTACTAATTACTTGTACAACACCTCGACGCACCATTCCTTTGGTATTTTTGGGGTCTTCTAATTGCTCACAAATGGCTACTTTGAATCCTTTGTTTACTAATTTTTCTATGTAAGGCCGAACAGAGTGAAAAGGAACTCCACACATTGGAATTCGTTCTTCTAATCCAGCATTTTTACTGGTTAGAGTTAATTCTAGCTCCCTTGCAGCCGTTTCTCCATCTTCAAAAAATAATTCATAAAAATCTCCTAAACGGAAAAATAATAATTCTTCTTTGTACTCTTCTTTTATATCATAGTATTGTCGCATTCCTGGACTTAGTTTTTCTTTATCTACTTCACTGCGTTTCATTCCTACCCACCTAAGGAAAATTATACCATTTTTGTATAGAAAAAAGAAGTTTTTCTTAAAAAATCCTATAGTAACTATTGTATTCTTTTTCTATCAGATGTGTTCGTCTTAAATCTCGTACTTGTAATTCGTTTGTTTTCATCTCTTCTTGTAATGCTTCGAAAAATGAATAAATGTATGTATATTTTTTATAAAGAGTATCATGATAAAGTTCTAAAAGTAATGGATCATCAAATTTTACTATTTCATACGCTTTCACATCAAACAAAAAATAAAAAAGAAGTTTTATAATATCTTGTATATTGTATCTATTTATATTTTCTTTCGTTTCTTCTTTTTTTCCAAAATCTAAATCGATTATATAATAATATCCGTTAAAAAGAATGTTTTTATCATGCAAATCTTTTAATCGAAAGTTATTTTCTCCAATTAAGTAAGTATCTTCGATTAGTTTATCTAAATATAATAGGAAATCTTGCACTTTAGTAAGAAGATTTACTTTTGCTAATGTTTTTGCAGGACGATATTCTATTTTGTAAGCAATCACTTCGTTTTGAAAAGTAAATACTACCTTTGGAGTAATGTAACTTTCATTTTTTAATTCGCTTAGTAAAACAATATGTTCTAACATCGAACGAGTTTGAAATAATTCTCTTTTTTCACTAGAATTTTTATAGATTTTTAGAACGCTACCATCTTTTAATAGAAAACAACAACTTGTTTTCCCTGCTCCTATGTAAGTAGCACCAAATAATAACTTATATATATCGGTTTTCTTTTGTAAATTTATTATTTCTATTTCATTTGTCATATATTTTATTCAATCACTTTTTTAATAAAATATCTAGACTTTATTTTTTTATTACTAACTTTCTTACATTTTCTTGTTCTTTTAAATAGGCAGCAATTTTTTTAATATATTCCGTTGCCCCTCTGTGTAATTCGTAATCACCAAAAATTTCATAATATGTCTCTTTGTCAATAAACTGATAAGCATTTTCAATTGAAAATGATATTGTATTGACTCTTTGCCAAAGAAATTCTTTATTAATCAGTTCCCATTTTTTGCACATTGGCTTATTAGAAAGTATTTCCGACAAAGAATCAGAATTGTTTTTTATAAAAAACACTAAAAGGTCTACCAATAACAATTGCGATTTTGATGCAATAAATCGAAATTGCCCAAGTTTGGCATGTAAAAATCTTGTAATTATTTTCTTTAGTTCTTCTTCTCTTAGTATTTGTAAAGCATTATTTTCCTCTTTTATATTATTCAAATAAACTAGCTTTTCTATTTCTGTGAATTCTGTACCCAAATCGCAATAATAATGACATTTGATATATTCAGCTAAGTGGTAGAGAAAAAAGAAATTGGTTGGAGTTGCCTCCCCTACAATTGGAAAAATTTCTTCTTTAAGTGGTTCAGAAATATAATTATATTGGCTTTGAATCATGCCTCGAATGCTTCTTTCTACGCTGCTAAAAGGTTTCCCATACTTTTTCCCTATCGTCGGATATAACTCTTTTGTTACGCTTAAGAAATTTGCATTTTCATAATTTAATATAAAGAAAATACAGTCTTCAATGTAGTGATTTTTCAACATTCTTATCGGAAATCGGTGCAATAAATAAAACACATATTCTTCTAGCGATTCTTTTTCTCTTGCAAAATAGGCATTTGGAAATTCTTTTTTTATTTCTTCTTTTTGTAAATTAAATGATAATTGTTTTGCGATTTCTGGATTTTGAATGTAAATATCAATATTATCTATTTGAAGCATTTTTATCCCCCTCTTTTTTGAAACAGCTTTTATTGTTGGGGGGGGGGGGGGGGGGGGGGGGGGGGGGGGGGGGGGGGGGGGGGGG
>CANSRH010000038.1 GCA_947649365.1 uncultured Mycoplasmatota bacterium
TTGAGGGAAAATATTATTGTAAGAATTAAAATTGAGAGAAATCTCAATTTTTTTTAGTGCTATGTGTAAGGTTTAAAAAAAACACATGATATAACTTAAATATGAAAGGTAGGTCATAAAAATGAAAGTTGAAACTATTTTAGTTGAAAGAACTTCAAAAGCGGGTAAATCCTATAAAGCCTTAGAAGTAACTATTAATGGGAAAATTAGAAAATTAGTTTTTTTAACTGATGCAGAATTAGAACTTATTAAATTGACTTCTATTTCTGAGTAATTGAGGGTTTCCTATACTTTTAAAGTATTGAAAAGCGACACCCCCAATTGTCCAATAGTATTGCAAGGGTTCGGATACTATGCCTATTTTGTTCTTAATGACAATGTCATTTAGATAAATTTATAAAAATAAGGAGGAAAGAAAGACAATGAACGAAACTGCTGCTACTACGACTTTTAATTTTGAAGCCGTAAAAAGTGGAATTGGTTCAGTTTTACAAGTCTTCACAGATAATTTAACTGTTGCCAATATTGCTAGTGTCTTAGGAATCGTTGTTGTTGCTTGTTTAACTCTTTACTTGTTTTATTGGGGAGCGAGAAAAGGTATTGCAATGCTTCAAAGTGCGTTTTCTGGTCACGGCTTCCGTATATAACAAGTGAGAGATTAAACCCTCACTTTTTATATTATTAATTTTAAAGAAAAGGAGTTTTAAACATGGATATAACAATGTATTATACCGAAATAATGGCAATAATTAAGCCAATATTACAACTTAGTGGGTGGTTAGCATTAACAATTGCATTAATCGTTATGCTTGTAAATATGCTTATCGACGCGTTTTGTGGTCGAGGCTTTAGAGTAGGACGTGAGAAATAGTGAATATTTTAACATTAGTTGTTTATATTTTACTTATTTTAAAAGTAAATAAATTGGAAAAACAAGTTAAATTTTTACAAAAGGAAGCTTTAAAAGATTTATATAAAGCATTAGATATTGATGAGCAATTTTGGAGTGAGGAAGAGTGCGAAGAAAAGATTTAAAAGGAGAGGTGAATCTTTTTGGACTTCCCTCTCATTTGCATTATTTAAGAGAAGAAAAAAAGAAGACATTTCCATATCATGGAGTTTATGATTTTAGTGGTAAACAAGGAAGTGGAAAAACAATTTCAGCCGTTAGGCTTATATCGAATATTTATTTAGATTATAAAGACGTATATTTGGTTACAAATGTAAATATTAATACAGATATATTGAAACATATACCGCATGAAAATCTAATACCTTTTACAAGGTATTATCAGTTATTTTTTAATTATAACAAACCAACAATTATTTTAATTGATGAGGCACATTTACTTTTTAATTCTTTAGAAAGTAGAAATGCCGATGTTAACATGTTTCAAGTTATTTCACAAAATAGAAAGCGAAAAAGAGTTTTCATTCTTACAAGCCAAGTTTTTTCAAGATTACAACCAGTTATGCGAGAACAAATTAATACTATTGTAATGTGTAAAACGTGGTTTAATTATATAACACATGGAATCGTATATCATGACTTTGAAAAACAAAGAGACGAGTTAGTAGGGAAAAAAGAATTTAGTTATACATTTACTCATAATAGAAAAATACATTATAAAATGTATGATACAAATCAAACAATTAATTATTCTAAAGAAAGTGATTTTTGGACACCAAAAAAGGAGGATGTAGAAAATGGATATTTTGAAAAGTATAAAAAATATATTGAATGATATTGGAAGCAATATGTATCGCATAGTGGTTAAGTTTATTTGTTATGCGGTTTTATTATTGCTCGTTGGCTTTTGTGCAACTCGTTGCACAAAGGCAATGAGCATAACAGATAACTTGCGTACGATTCCAGAAACACAACTTACAATGCTTAAAAATATAGCAGAAAGAAATAACTATAAATATTATGTGATTACAAGTGATTATATAAGTTCTGGATATAACAATTATACAAATTATTATATTTGTTTAACTAATGAACAATTGGATATTACTACACCTAATTTTTTAGAGACAACTTGTGAAAAAATATATCGTTATACAAACAACTCTAATAATTATTCTTTAGGAGAAGTAGTGGACAAAGAATTTAAGTTAAGCAATGTTACTTATTATACAGATTATAATAGTTTGAGACAAAAAGTTATAAATATTATGTTAGTTATTTCGTTGATTGGGGGTATTTATTTATTATTACAAATTATTTTTAGAATTTTATAGGAGGTAAAATGAAAAAGATATTTCATACGTTAATCTTGATCGTGATTTTAATTCCATTCAAAGTAAATGCAGTTACAATTGGTGCACCTAGTAATGTAACAATAAGGGCAGATGGACAATTTCATTCGGAAGGAACTTCATATACAAGTGGTGCTTGGGGCTTAAGTGGATATACTACCGATTGGCTTCTTAATGGTGGTGGTTCTCCAACAATTAATAGTATATGGTTTCATTATCCTAATTTACATCAATGTGCTAATGAAGAAGCTATCATAAAAGGAAAATTTTTTACTACTACCAATACTGGTAACCAAATTTTTAGAGATGTAATTATCCAATATGAAGATAGTCAAACTGGTTCTTATTCCCGTTGTACTGTATATCCGGACCAATCAAGAGGAAATGATGTTGTTGATTTTATTTGTTCGGGAATCAATGCTTATAGTGGAAACTTTGTTTTAAGTTATTTATCACAAGTACCAAGTGACACAAGTTCTATGTTTCAAGTTGCAATTTCTAATAACTTGGAAGTTAGTTGTTCTCCTAACAATGGAACGATCATAAATAATCAAAATCAAAATACACAAGATATAATCAACAATAATAATCAAAATGCGAATGATATTAAAAATAGTATTGCTTCTATGGGTTCTTCTGTTAATGCAAGTATTGACGGAATGAAAGAGAAACAAGATGTAACTAACGATAAATTAGAAGAATCTAATCAAACAAGTAAAGGCATTTTAGGAAAAATTGGAGATTTATTATCTTCTATAATTGAATTGCCTGGAAAATTAGTTTCACTTCTTATTGACGGACTAAAAAGTTTGTTTGTTCCTACAGATGAACAACTCTATGAAATAGTGAATGATAGTAAAGACTTAGCAGAAAATTTTGGTTTTGTTGGTGAAAGTATGAATTTCTTTATCACTATTTTTACATCTCTTTTAGGTATGGTGAATGCGAATGGCTGTGTGGAATTTCCAGAGTTTACAATCGGTGCAACTTCACTTACTCCAAGTATAACTTTTTGGACAGCTCATAATGTTTGCTTAAATGATAATCCTATTTTATCTAATAATATTACTACTATTCGTACGATTACTTCTATTGTTCTAGTTGCATTATTTATTAATTTTGCAGTATCAAAGTTCTTTGCTATTTTAAATAAAAATGATTATGGATCGTCTACAACTTATGATGCACAAGGTAATGTTTCTAGTTATGAATGGAGTACTATCAATGGTGATACAACAATTTATAGGAGGTAGATTATGATACTTTATTTATTATTGAAAGCCATACTCTATATTTTAGGTGTTGTAAGTGCTATTTTTGGCGGTTTAATCCCGTCATTTCCCGACGTCATTTCGAATATTTTGACTACGATTTCTACAATGATTAATGGTGGCATTACGTTTTTATCGTACTTCTTTTATGTACCCGTAGTGGTGGCATTAATCTCTCTTGTTATAGCATGGCACGGGTTCAGTGTAGTAAAAGACGCACTCATGAAAGTAATCGGACACTTTTTAGGAAATTAGTTGAAGTGTCAAGAGGCAAGGCAAAGCCGATACGCCGTAGGGCAACTCTTGACGCGTCAAGTCTAATGATACAATGGTATTTCTTCATGAAAGGAATGGCATTCCTTTTATGAAGTTAAACAATTCTTATCTCTTAAAATGAAAGTATGCCTACATTAAAAACGTAAGCCACCTATTAATCCTATTTTTTTATTGTCAATTTATTTGTAATTATTAAGGAGGGAAAGCCAATGTTTTATTTTTAGGAATAAAAATTACACAGGGCTACGTCTAAAGTGTAATTTTTATGTAATTTATGTAATCTATGTAATTGAAAGGAATGATTAAAATAAAAAAAACAATGATTCGATATATGTTGAA
>CANSRH010000039.1 GCA_947649365.1 uncultured Mycoplasmatota bacterium
GAAATGCACTACAATTATCAGAATACGTAGGATTAGGCACAAAAGTATTAATAAAAAAATAATTAAAGGCATGTTTAAGACATGGCTTTTTTTATATGTTTTTATAATCTGTGATTTACTCAACGCAATCAATCATGCTATAATTATCCTAGAGGTGCGTTTATGAAAAAATCAAGAAAATTTATCGTAATAATCTTAATGATTTTATTATCAGTTGCTGTAACCAGAATTATTGGCAATCTTCATGTTTTACCAACTAAATATTTTAATTATTTTATTATTACTTTGGCTAGCATCAATTTTATTGGTGCCCTAGGTCTTTTAGCATTTAGAAGGGGATTCATGAAATTCATAAGTTTCTTGATGTTCTTCATCATCAATTTACTAGCTGTTGGAACGACTCTATATGGACCAGCTACAAATAAGTTCTTTAATGAGGGATTTGGCAATGCCGATGAGACTTATCAAACCTCATTTTATATTATTAGTAAAAATAATATTTTAGAAAGCGAACTAACTGTTAAGACCATTGCTTACTATCAAGACATTTATAAAAAGGATGATATTCTAAAGAAACTAAATTCGATGAATATAATGCTTTTTAAAGAGGAATTAGATCTTGATACTGTATTCACACATGATGTTATTCTTCTTGATAATGCTACCTATACTTTCCTTAAGGAAAACAATGGACGAGACATAAATAGCTATAATGTAATTGTCAAAGTAGATGTTGATATTGTTTTAGATAATTCAGCAATTGGGGAAGAAGATCTTGATGAGTACCAACAACAAGAATATCAAAAATTAACTCCAGGCGAATATTATAATATCTTTATCGGTGGATATGATTTTACTAACACATTCATGGATTTTAATATGCTAGTTTCCATAAATAAGACTAATCAGGAAATTCTTTTAACGACTATTCCTCGTGATTATTATATTACTGATGCTCGTGTTGGTAAGCGCGACAAATTAAGCGATATGGGAGCTCGTGGCATTGAAACCAATATTGCCTCTGTTGCTAAATTATTTGGAATAAAAATAGATTATTATATTCAAATAAATACACGCAGTTTAGTTGAATTAGTTAATGCTGTAGGAGGAATTACTTATTGCTCTGATCAAGAATACACGACAACACACTCGATGGTATTAAATTCCTACAATGATAACATTGGAGAAAAACTTCATGTTAAAAAAGGATGTCAGTATTTAAATGGCATTCAAACTCTTACAGTTGCTCGTGAACGCCTAGCTTTTAAATCTGGTGATAACCAACGTCAAAAGAATTGTGCCCAAATCATGAAAGCTATTCTTAACAAGATGAAAACTCCAGCTATGATAATTAAATTTCCAAATATCTTAAATGCTGTAAGTGGATTCTACTCAACAACCATTCCTCGTGAATTAGTTACATCAAGTGTTCAAGAATTATTAGAAAATCCAAACTGGGTGATTAAGACTCAATCAGTAACTGGTTCAGGCGGACAAGACTACATCTTCTTTGGTTCCACTAAAGACTATGTAATGTATCCAAATATGTCTTCTGTAAATAACGCTAAATATAAAATTCAAGGAATGAAATATAAAAAACTTAATCAGCTATAAAAGATTATTCAAGTAAATATTTCTAAAGTTTTATGGTATTCATAAAACTTTTTTGTATGTTTTTAAACTTTTTAATCGTTAGTATAATTTAAGAAAGGAAATCATGAGAGCAGGACTAGAATATATCGAAAGAATGGTACAGTTTTATAAAACACATAAAGATGACAAGATTGCGCCACCACTGGGGACGCAATTTAGTAATAAATCGTTTTGAGTTTATATTGCACTCTAGGGGTATGCTTAGTTATAAATAGAATAAGAGGTATATGTATTATGAGAAGTAGAAAAATGACTGTTGTTTTAATGGATTTAGGACAGAAATAAAACCACATCCTTTCAAATGAATGTCTACATTATATAAAAATTGTATATAAAATAAATTCTATTGTCTACATAACTTGTTCTATTGTCTATATAATACCCTTCATTGTCTACTTTTAGCTTATCATTACACGTTAGATTAAAATATAATGTCTCGTTAAAAAGAAATAGATATTTTAATTGAAAACGTCTCGTTTTAAACGTGATTTTGGGAGATAATTAATAAAAAAACTTGAAAAAATCTAAAAAAATGATAAAATTTAGAGTAATCAAACCGAAATTATTGCATATAAAAGGAACGAGAAGTTGAAAAAAATTTTTTGAAAAAATGTAACTTCCCGTTAGAAAGTTAGGAAATATTGTTTGTATTTTGGCTTGAATAGTTTTTAAATATTAGATTATTTTCTTAATAATCTGTAAGAAAGATCGATGTTATCATAATCGATTTTTTTTATTTGAAGTTTGTTAATATTATTTTTTTATAAGCAATAAAGCCAAATTGAAGATAGTTCTTTAATGCCTCATTTGTTTCCGAAAAAAACAGATAGATGCTATATAGATATTAGTTGTTTACAAAAATCTCTCTTGTGTCTACTTTTAGTTTATCACGTTAGATTAAAATATAATGTCTCGTTAAAAAGAAATAGATATTTTAATTGAAAACGTCTCGTTTTAAACGTGATTTTGGGAGATAATTAATAAAAAAACTTGAAAAAATCTAAAAAAATGATAAAATTTAGAGTAATCAAACCGAAATTATTGCATATAAAAGGAACGAGAAGTTGAAAAAAATTTTTTGAAAAAATGTAACTTCCCGTTAGAAAGTTAGGAAATATTGTTTGTATTTTGGCTTGAATAGTTTTTAAATATTAGATTATTTTCTTAATAATCTGTAAGAAAGATCGATGTTATCATAATCGATTTTTTTTATTTGAAGTTTGTTAATATTATTTTTTCCAATGAACAATAAAGCCAAATCGTAAGGAGAGTTGTTATTTAGAGACAATCTTGGAGTAGAATTTATATGTGAGGAGATTAAATAACAATCTTCTTGGCTGAGAGATGCAAAGGAAGTGCCTTTAGGCAAAATATATCGGATAAATTCATGATTCTTTTCAATAGAACCTTTTTGCCAAGAGCAATTAGGATCACAATAGAATAGAGAACAAACTTTTTCACCAGTATTTAAATCAATTTCAATGCTCTCAGGATCAGAAAACTCAGTACCATTATCAGTTAATATAACCTCAAATAAACGTTTAAATTCCTCAATGCCTAAAATAGATTTAAGATGATTGAATAATTCAGTTACATATACAGATTTTTTATATGGCATTAAGTAAATAAGCATAAAATTAAATTGTCTAAAAAGCAAGGTAAGCATACATTTACCTCCTTGTCCTCCTTGAGTTCCAATTACGGTATCCATCTCCACGACAGAGGCATTTGAATGAAATTCCATAAAATCTTTAAAGTCTGTGTAAAAGCGGCCTACTTTGATCGAAGTATTTACTTTATCTTTATGATAATCATATTCTTTTTTAACTTTCCATCGTACTTTTCTTTGTAAGTCAATATTTCTAACGTTTAATAGACCTAAATCAATATATTTATAAAAAGTAGGTTTGGAAAAAGGCAGCAATTCTGGATGTTCCATATAAACTTGATTTACAGAATGATTTTTATAAATCATAAGGGGAGAAATAACTTCATTAATGGAAGCGATTTGTTCCTTTGTAATATTTAAATGAGTTCTTTCTGAAATAAGAGTTTGCTTGTATTCGTTGTAAGCGATATGAGCAGAGTAAGAGTATTTTTGCTTTTTGCAATGATTAAATCTATCACAGCCATTACAAATATATGGTGGTTTAGATTCAAAGCAACAAGCTCTTTCGGCAGAGGCAGTTCCTCTTAAAAATCTATGTTTTAGAACTTCTTTAGAAATACATGTTCTGTCTTTTTGAAGTCTGTTAGAAATTTGAGTGAAATTATAATTATGATTAAGGTATTCTTCGATAATGCATCTATCTTCGAAAGATAAATGCTTGTATTTTTTAGCTTTCATGATAAGCTCCTTTCAAACTTAAGCCAAAATACAATAAGATATTATAGCATTATATATTTTCCCCATAGTATTTAAATAGTAACGTCACAGATCAGCAAAAACGGGACGTTAAATAAATAATTTACG
>CANSRH010000040.1 GCA_947649365.1 uncultured Mycoplasmatota bacterium
TTGAGGGAAAATATTATTGTAAGAATTAAAATTGAGAGAAATCTCAATTTTTTTTTAATGATTTACGATAGTAAAAAAAACGTATGTTTTAATTAATTTATGAAAGGTAGGCTAAAAAAATGATAAAAAGAAAAATGATATTAGTTGATGTTTTTGAAAGTGATTTCAAAGGGAATCATTATAAAATATCAAGGTTTGTAGATATAGAAACTTTAAGCCTTTATAGTGCTACCAACTTAAATTTAAACCTAGAAGTAGGAAAAATTTATGCTTGTACATTAGACTATAAAAAAGGCAAAATAGTTGTTACTTCTGTTGAGTAAATAACTTAAAATAACGATCCCTATAATGACGATTATAAAAAACGGTATGGAATACCCAAGATATTGTGAGGTTGGATATCATTTATTTGTTCTATTAGACTGTGTTCTTTTTGTTCTCATTAAGTCTTTTAGATAGATAAAAGATAGTTTCCTTTTGATGTGAAAAATCAAAAAAAGCGGTAAGCTAGAGTGCCCGGAAAGTTGCAAAGGTTTGGACTTTCTTAAATTAAGGTCTTAATGTCTAGCCATTTAGATAAATATTACGTAGAAACGTTAGAAAGGATGTCTTATGTTAACAATGGAAGTAAACACAAGTTTAGCAACCTTGGGCCAAATCTTTACTCAAATTATGACATGGGTAGGAGATTTAGTATCCACGATTTCTAGTCAACCGTTGCTATTAATACCAGTTGGTATCTTTATGGTAGGTGCAGTTATTGGTTTGGCTGGACGTTTAATTGGAAGATAGGTTATAAACCTATTTTTTTTAGAAAGGAAAACGACTTATGTTAGATATAAAAATATTTTTAGATTTCTATTTTACAAAGTGGTTATTTATTGCAAGTGCCTTTTTTGGACTTTGTAAAATAGTCAATAAATTAGTGATGAGGAGATAGTATGATAAAAGCATATTTTGGAGTCCCAGGAGTGGGGAAAAGTACGATACTTGCAAAAGAGTATAAAAAAAATAAAAGACGATATGATCATATCTATACCATTAATCTTCAGCTACGTGGAGTAGAAATGATTACAAAGGAAGACTTAGAAAAGTATAAATTTAAAAATACATTGATTTTATGGGAAGAGATAACAATGGATGCAGACAATCGTGCCTTTAAAACGTTTTCAAAGGAATTGCGAGACTTTGTATTACTTCACCGTCATTTAGGTTGTGATATTATCTATGTTACGCAAAACTTTGAAAACGTGGATAAAAAAATACGCGATTTAACAGTAGAGTTATGGTATATGAGCAAAAGTGTTGTTCCATTCTTCCGTGCTTTTACTACATCTAAAAGAATCTATCGACAAATTAATATCAATGAAAATACAAGTGAATTAACATTAGGATATCGATTTTGTAATTTTATAGAAAGTATATTTGTAAGTAATTTCAAAATCTGTCTTCGTAGAAGATATTATAAATACTTTGATACTCATGATGAATTAAGTTTGAAAGGTAGGATATTGTATGAAGCACGTGGAACATAAAATAGTTTATATTTTAGGCTTGTTCTTGTTATTGATTCCATTCAAAGTAAATGCAGTTACAATTGGTGCACCTAGTAATGTAACGATAAGAGCAGATGGACAATTTTATTCGGAAGGAACTTCATATACAAGTGGTGCTTGGGGCTTAAGTGGATATACTACCGATTGGCTTCTTAATGGTGGTGGTTCTCCAACAATTAATAGTATATGGTTTCATTATCCTAATTTACATCAATGTGCTAATGAAGAAGCTATCATAAAAGGAAAATTTTTTACTACTACCAATACTGGTAACCAAATTTTTAGAGATGTAATTATCCAATATGAAGATAGTCAAACTGGTTCTTATTCCCGTTGTACTGTATATCCGGACCAATCAAGAGGAAATGATGTTGTTGATTTTATTTGTTCGGGAATCAATGCTTATAGTGGAAACTTTGTTTTAAGTTATTTATCACAAGTACCAAGTGACACAAGTTCTATGTTTCAAGTTGCAATTTCTAATAACTTGGAAGTTAGTTGTTCTCCTAACAATGGAACGATTATAAATAATCAAAATCAAAATACACAAGATATAATAAACAATAATAATCAAAATACAAATGATATTAAAAATAGTATTGCTTCTATGGGTTCTTCTATTAATTCAAGTATTGACGGAATGAAAGAGAAACAGCAAGAAACAAACAATAAAATCGATGATATGACAAATATGGATATAAATGATAAAGATAAAGAACTTCCAGATTCAAGTTCCTATGACGATTATAATGCTACAGAACAAGAATTATTAGATAAAGCCAAGGAAGCCGATTTAGACGTTCTAGACGTTGGTTTAGATTCCGATTCGTCTTCTTGGGTATGGGACACTTTAACAAGCCTCATAAAATCTCATAGTGTCGTTTTTGGAATGTTTATAGCCATTTTAAGTATTGGTGTAATCAAATTAGTATTAGGAAGGTGAAGCTATGAAAGGAATTATAAATGCATTTAGCACTTTGATAAATATAATCAAAATGCTATTTGATATCATTATGGACTTTTTTGCCACGATCGGAATGGTATTTAAGTATTTAATTACGATTGTAAACATGGCATTTAATGTTATTGCTACCTTTCCACCTTGGATAAAAGCCTTTGCTACGATAACCATAAGTATTTCGATTGCTTATTTCATTATTGGTAGAAATACGGGAAAGAGTGAGTAATTATGGATATTAGTAATTTTATGTCTTGGTTTGTCAATCAAGTAGTCAACATGTTTTCTTGGTTTTTTGAGACTTTAGATAGCATAACCTTTGCGGGGACAAGTTTATTAAAAGTGTCCGTTACAATTGTAATTTTAGTCCCACTGGTAGGAGTGTTTTTAACACTCAGCAAAAATTTGAATGTGACAAGTGGAAAAAGTGAAAGGGTAAGTGATAAAAATGATAAGAATAATGCATCTGTTACTGATGTTCGTACTCATCGTTAATCTTTTGTTGTTTCCTGGTATTGCAAAAGCAGAAACGTATACTTCTACAGAGAACTTATTTGAGAACAATTATACAAACAACTTAATTGATATGGCACAAACACAGATAAAGAATTTTTCCGATAAAAAATATGTGATTGTGCAAAGCAATTATGATTATTATTTAATTTCTTCAGAAAAAAAAGATGTTTCCGTAAGTAATCAGGTTATAACAATGAATCATACAAAAATCATTAAAGCCATTCGTACTCAAAGTGGTTATAATACCTATTACGAATATTCTACAAAAGAGGAAAATTCTACTACAGTACAAGTTAACAATATCGTTGTAAGCAATATAGATACTTCTAAATCAGTAAACAGCAAAAGAGCGGACGATTATAAAAACAATTATTATACTACATGGCTTTTGGTCTTTATTTTAGGGTTAGTATTTGCCATATTTTTAACGAAAGAGAGGTCATATTAAATGAATATAGAAGAAATAGCGACATCCATGTTAAATGGAGAACCAATACATGATGGAATTGTGATTGGAATCTTGTTTGTATGCTTTTATGCTTTTTACAATGCTATATTCTCAGGTTTATTTACAATTTTCAAGAAATAAACTACGAGTGCTAGTATCACTACACTCGTAGTTTATGAACCTTATTAGAATCAAATTGAAGTGTCAAAGGAGCAAGTCGAAGACGATACGCCGTAGGGCAATCCTTGACACGTCTAAACCCAAAGAATAATGGTGTAATCTAAACGAAAAAACAATGCAATTTTTTTTCGTTTGGTATGCCTCCTCGGCGAGGGGATAAAAAGTTTTTTGCTTACTTTTTTTCAAAAAAGTGAGAGAAAAGTTTTCTTCAAGTAACCTCAAGGTGAAAGAAGAAATTACACAGGGCTACGTCTAAAGTGTAATTTCTGTGCAATTTGTGCAATTGTGTAATTGAAAGGAATGATTAAAATAAAAAAAACAATGATTCGATATATGTTGAA
>CANSRH010000041.1 GCA_947649365.1 uncultured Mycoplasmatota bacterium
GTTCTCGACTCTTACGGAAACTATCTCTACTAGTCCCGTAACTCAAATTCATTATACGAATATTTTTAGGTTTATTCAAGACTAGAGATTGTTGGTTATGAATTTTTTAGAGTTACGTGAACTCTGAAAAGTTCTTTCCACCAATCTCTTTTTTCTTCAAGGAGGAACAAAATTTGAGTAAACGTGGCACGATCATAAATGAGTGGGAAAAATTGACCGCCCTATCTAACAGGCGGTTAAATGCACAAACTATGTGCAACCCTCTAAAAATGCAGTGGTCAATTGACCGAATTACTATTGTTGGTACATTGAGAAAAAATATTTATTATCACACTACCCACGATGTGTTGATTTTAGATTTTGAACAGCTTATGCGCTTAAACGAAGGTAACGGATATTTAAAAGCGGTTGGAAATAATGGCTGGCAATTACTAGACCAATATGAAGAAAATATTGCTTATATTGAGATTTTGAAATGGCAAGAGGGAAAAGGGCGGATTGACTTTAACCCAAACAAAATTAGCCAATTTCTGGCGGGTTCGATGAAGAACTTTATCCATGATTTATTTTTAGAACCACATTTCTCACGTGCAGATATTGCTTGCGACATTATCGACGTGCCTGATGATTTTATTACGCAATATCGTGTAGTTGATCCAGTGTCCTTCAAACCAATATATGGGCGGTCTGGAAAGTTAGAAACAGCTTATTGGGGGAGTCGTTCCAGTGAACGCCAGATTCGGATGTACAACAAAAAATTGGAACAAGAAAGAAAACGGAAAATTGTGCCGAAAGAAATAGATACTTGGTGGCGTCTAGAATTACAATTGCGAAGGGGAAAAGCAACTGATTGGCATGCAATGGTTCATGAAAGTTTAGACAGCTTTGCAAGTCCTCACTATTTGCCAGAAGATGTGAAAGTAACTGACAAAATGATGATTACTGCTCTTATAACTGAACATAGTTATTGGGGTCAAATTCATAGAAATTCAAAATATAAATATCGTGAATTATTAAAGCAAGAAAGTCAAAATGATGAGCTGACGAATCATTTACGAGAAACGTTTTCGGAATCGGCAGATGTTTTGAAAAAAGAATTAGATACTTGGCTACAAGGCTTAGATGTTACAGAAGAAAAAGAGTAAAGGGGATATTTTTATGAAAGATGTACAAGATTTATTTAAGGAATATTATGATAGCTATAATTTAGAAAAAAATAGTCAGTATAGTGATTGTAGTAAAGAACAATTAGTGATTGAAGCAGAGTACATGAATAATCGTTTGCATGATATTTTAAAATATCTTGAAAGTGGGGGAACAGATTTGAATGTTGTAAAAGGAAAAGTTATGGATGGAATATATGAAAGTCGGATATAACTTTTTAGGAGTAATCGTCAAAAGGCGATTACTCCTTTTTTTATATTTTCGGAAAATGGCAATCTCGCCAACTCCGAAAATATAAAAGCAGCGAATGAAAATTTGAAAAAATTTTGATTGCTGTAAGGCTAAAAAAGAGAAGATCATAAATTGCCTAAAGGCGATTTATTCTGAACGTTTTAGCTCGCCTGCAAGCAGGCGAATAGCTCTCGGCAGAGCCTGTCCAAATGAAATTTGGTATAACAGGCTATACCAGATTTTGAACTATGTTACACTGGTTCTAAAGACCTTGTGAATTGGAGGAATATTGTATGGCTCATTTAAAGAAAAATACTCGTGCTTCTCTTAGTGGTTTATCAATTCATTTCGAGCGCAAAACTAATAATCATTCAAACAAAGAAATAGATATTAGTCGCTCACATTTGAATCAAGATTTAATGCAGGACAACTCAAATATGGTCGAACGTTTTAATGAAAGACTAGAAGATGTTTATTGTATGAATCGAAAAGATGTTAAGGCATTAGGAACTTGGGTTGTAACGTTGCCTGATGAATTAAAAGATTTATCTCATGACAAGCAACAAGAATTTTTTAACGAAACGAAAAATTTTTTAGATAAACGATACGGAAAAGAAAATGCTGTCGCTGCGATTCTACACTATGACGAAACTACTCCTCATTTACATTATGGCTTTGTTCCGGTGGTTTATGATGAAAAGAAAGATAGATTAAAAGTATCTGCAAAAGAAGTCTTAAACAGAAAAGATTTACAGACATTTCATGATGATTTAAACAAGCATTTGAAAGAGAAGTTGCCTTTTTATGAAAAGGGAATTTTGAATGACCAAACATTGCCTTTTCAAAATGTTGAAGAAATAAAAAAATACAACGAAACATATCAAGAAATGAAACAAACATTAGAGCAAAAAAAAGCAGTCATCAGAATGAAAAATGATGCGTTAGAACCTTTTGAAAAATCATTAAAAAGAATCAATGATACAGAAAAAATGTTTGATACGATTGATAAAAATGCTAAAAAGGGATTTGGTCAAGTCGTTATAAAATCAAGTGATTTTGAAAAATTAAAAACGCAGGCAGTAGAAAATCAGGTTCTTGCGAATGCGAATGAAAAAGAGATGTATATTTTAAAAGATAAAAATAAAAAATTAGAAAAAGATAATCGTATGTTGTCTACTAAACTAGATCATAAAACACAAAAAAATGAAACATTAACTAAAAAAAATAATGAATTAACAAAAGTTAAAAATGATGGTCATAAATTTAGAGAATTGGTGAAAAGAGATTTAGAAAAACAATACAATATAGTTGATTTAACAGAAAAAGAAGTGAATGCTTTGTCTGTTGTAAAAGCAATTGATGAAGATATTAAGCCAAAAAATAAAGAAGAGGGTAAAAGCTGGTTAGATGATTTGAACAATGGGAAAGGCACGAGAATAGAAGAATCAATGCTTGAAAAAGCACTTGAAAAAGCACAAGAATTGTACAGAGAGATTATAAAAAAAGTGGAACGTATGATGGGTATGAATATATCTTTATAAAGCTCATAAAATGCGTTCTAAGGTGTTTTGATTCTTATGGGTGTATTTCTATTGTTTTGTTTTTAAAAAGCCTGTATAAGCCTAAAAATGCGTTCTAAGGTGTTTTAGCGTTTATTTCGTTCAGTTATCGGCGCAATCGTTAAAACACGTTAGAGGAGCGAAAATGGAGCCTGTAAGGCGACTGGTAGCGGAACGGTCGTGTTAGATTGCATTAGTCGATAACTGAACGAAATAATAAGCGATAGCGTCCTTTATTTCGGTAGGAGAGGCTCAAGGGAGTTTGAGGGAATGAAATTCCCTCATGCTCTATTTATAGTACTTTTTTTTGTCTTTTCAAATTTAAGTGATATACTAAAAAAAACAGGAAAAAGAGCAAAAAAATAGTCGAGCAACGCT
>CANSRH010000042.1 GCA_947649365.1 uncultured Mycoplasmatota bacterium
TGTTTTAACTTATTGCCAAAACAATTAATTTTTGAAAAAATAGTTCGGGAGTAAAAAAAATATGAATAATAAACGAGTAAGAAGTTACTTAGGGGTTATCTATGAAGACGACGAAAATTTCGAGACACAATTCTTAAGTTTAAAGCAAGAAAAAGAGTCGATATGGATAAGACATGATCAAGACATTAACGAAGAAACTGGAGACTATAAAAAACCGCATTATCACTTCGTGATTCAATTAAAAAATGCTTGTACGTTATCGGCCTTAGCCAAAAGACTTCATGTGAATGACAATATGCTTGAATATGTTAAAAACATGACTTCAAGTTTAAAATATCTAATTCACTATGGTGACGATAACAAGTATAATTACAACAAAGAAGATGTACAGAGTAATTCGGAAAAATTAAAAAGAAGATTCCAAGATTTGGTTTCTAGAGATATTCCAGAAGTGGAAAAAGTTATCACGATTCAAGAGTTTATCGAAAACTTTCCAGATTTTATAAAAATAAGTGTTCTTTCGAAATATGCTCAAAAACATAATATGTGGGACGCATTTCGAAGAAATTATTCCATTATTAAAGACTTAGCCAATGAACACAATGGAAAAATGAGTGGCGAGTTGTATGGTTGGAAACATTCTAATCCGGATTACTATACAAGTCGGGACGAAATATGATACAATCTAGACAACAAAGGTGGGTGATTATTTGACATATACCGAAAAATCGTTATAATACCCCACTGAGGTGAGGAAGAATGCTTTTCGAGGAAATATACGAAGAGTACAAAATATATGCTCAGAAGCGGCATAAAAAACAAGGCTTTATTACGATTAACCAAGACTTTAACAATCATGTATTACCTTATTTTAAAGGTTATGATATTAAAAGCTTAACTAAAATAGACATCATGAATTGGCAAGATAAAATTCTAGATAAGAATTTTAGTAATAAATACAATGCTAAAGTGTATTATGTTTTTACTTCTTTTATGAAGTATTGTAAATGTTGTTCTTACATAGAAAAAAATATAGTTTCGGAAGTAGGACCATTTCAAAAGAAAATAGAAAAGAAGAATCATGTTGTATATACAATATGGCAATTTAGAAAATTTAGAAAGCACTTAGAAAATTATATTGATAAGCAATATTTCAATTTTATGTATTTTTATGGAACTAGGCCAAGTGAAGCAATGGCATTAAAGTTTAGTGACTTAGAGGGTAGATATATCCATATAAACCATAGTATACATAGAAAAGGGGATAGAGAACTGGATACACCTAAAAATCAAAGTTCTATTCGTACGTTAAAATTAAGTATATTAGAATACTTTAGAATATGGCAACTTAAAAAAATGTATGTTAAAAAATATGGCGATTGTAATTATGATTATTTTATATTTGGAGGAAAGAAACCATTGGCACCTACAACGATAGATAGGCATAAAAAAGAAGCATATAAAAATGCTCATTTAAAGGCTATAACGCAACATGAATTTAGACATAGTTACGCAACTCGTATGGTACATAAAAGAAAGCCTATTGATGTTGTTTCAAGAAGACTAGGACATAGTAGAGTGTCTACGACAATGGATGTATATGTACACCAAGAAAAAAAGTATACATAGTATACTTCTCAGTGTGTTTTATTACAATCGCTCAAAATTTTAATAAAACATGCTAGGTATTTAATTTCTTTTATTACGATTAACCAAGATTTTAAATACTTTATTTAAACACTTTACAATGTTTAAAACTTAATAATGGTGACCAGTACGGGATTCGGACCCGTGAATGCTGCCGTGAAAGGGCAGTGTGTTAAGCCGCTTCACCAACTGGCCATAAATAAATGGTGGGACTGGGGGGACTTGAACCTCCGACCTCACGCTTATCAGGCGTGCGCTCTAACCAGCTGAGCTACAAGCCCATTTTGTCTCAGTGACTATTTCATTTTATACTATTTTTTCATTTAATGCAAGTATTTTTTTATAAAAAAATAGCACTTTGTACTATTATATTTTCTTTTTGATATTTATAGTCATATTTTTTAATTCTTCGTATGTTTTTTCAGTTTCTTTTTTTATTATGTCTTTATCATAAGAAATTGTTTCTAAAACTTCTTCTATTGCTGCTTCATAGTTTCTTTTATGCTTTTCATTTAATGCAAGTATTTTTTTATAAAAAAATAGCACTTTGTACTATTATATTTTCTTTTTGATATTTATAGTCATATTTTTTAATTCTTCGTATGTTTTTTCAGTTTCTTTTTTTATTATGTCTTTATCATAAGAAATTGTTTCTAAAACTTCTTCTATTGCTGCTTCATAGTTTCTTTTATGCTTTTCATTTAATGCATGCCAGTTAATATCTTTAAAGTAAGAAATAATTTCTTGATTGTAATGAAGTTTGTTTTGCAACATTAAAAGTGCAAGTATTGGATATCCAGGATATCCTTGCCAGTAGGATGCATTGTCTGTAGAAGAATAATCATTTTCTTTCCATTTAATTGTGTAATTTTTCTTTCTGTCAGAACTAGTTACGATTGCATTTTCCGTATTTAATTCAATTCTTTTATCTGCCAAACATGAATAAGCTTCATAAATTTTAGCTATTGGAGGCATTTTTTCCATTTTTATCACCTAAATTTATCTTACAATATGAAAAAAAATAAAGCAAGAATAAAAAAATAGTTCACACATTTTTAAGAATATGTTATAATTAAAACGTAATTGATTATTTTGTCTCCTTAGCTCAGTTGGTAGAGCAACTGACTCTTAATCAGTGGGTCCAGGGTTCGAATCCCTGAGGGGACACCATTGGAATTTAATCCCTATTTAAGGGATTTTTTATATTTTGCGAAGCCAATAAATAAAGAAAATTTATTTATAAACGGTGCAATTTCGGTGCAAAATTTTTTTTGAAATCAATTTTTGACAAAAATGAGTATATATGTTACTATGAATATGTCAAGGAAACTTGCATAAAATAAAAAAGGGAACATTCAGGTTTCGCAAGTTGAATGTCTACCTAAATTACTTTAGTTTGACATTTAATCTATGTAAATTGTACCCCATAAAATGGACACGATAGAGATTGAAA
>CANSRH010000043.1 GCA_947649365.1 uncultured Mycoplasmatota bacterium
TTGAAACATCTATACTGGAAACAGAGTTCTTACTTATAAAGTTGTAAAGTGGTGTAATTTTATCAAAAGCTTTATTAGTTATCTCTTCATAACCATTGTCAATATACTTTACATAATCATCTTTATGCTCAAAAACTTCTTGAACAATTATTTTTTTCAGCTCGTTATCAGTTGTTTTATCAGAAAGGCTCTCTAAAAGTTGATATACATCAATAGTATCTTCTGGCAAATGTGTCCTTAATTCTAAAAATGAACAAAATGCTTTATAGTCGTTAGCTGTTCTTCCTGAAAATCTAAGCATAATCGTTAACCATATACTTGGAAGTACAACTAAAGGAATACCACTATCTTTTTCCAATGACCATCCAATTAGGTTTTGGTCTGCAGAAATAAAAAATTCATTTGTTGTCCATAAATTTATATTCTTATCCTTTTTTCGTAGTCCTTTTAAATACAAATAATTATTAATATCCGTTTGCAAAGAAGCTTGAGATTGCTTTTTCCCAGAATGTTTCTCCTTATAGTCTTTCAGTGATGTAATATAATTTTCAAATTTATCTGCGTTTTTAATACTAAAATCGGGAATATCTACAGGCAAAATCTCATTAAGAACATTTATAACTAACTTCATAAGGTAAGTTTGAAATCCTCTAAAATCATTATAAATGTTCCCATCATAGCTTGACCAATTACAATATATATTATAAAAATCATTTTTTGAATTATCAAATTCACTCAAATCCAAAGGTTCTTGACTGCCAGTGACCGATTTTATCCATTGAACTTTACTTACAATAACTCTTTTTATCTCATCTAAAGTCGCTGTAGTATAACAAAGTGTAACTCCCACCTCTTTGCATTTTTCGACAAAAGATTTAATGGTATTCATTCTTACATCATTATTAATTCCAGCTAATCTAAAAATAATATTCGCATCTAAAATAAATTTTTTTCCCCTAAAAAGCCTATTTGCAAGTATTTCATCTTTTTTTACAGTTAAAGAACAATATACATACCCATAAGATACGATATTATAAACAAATTTATTTTTTTCTTCATCTTCCCAATTCAAAAAAAGATTAATTAATTTAATATCAGATTCACTTTTCTTAAACTGTTCCCCATTTTCTTTTACATTATCAAGTAAGGCTAATATGGAATTTTTATTTGAATTAAAACAAAAATACAAATATTCTTTTAGTAAATCTATTAAATAGTTTTTTGGCACATTCAAATTAAGTTCTTTTATTGCTTGCTGAGTTAACCTTGATATTTTTGAATTGAAATCTTCTTGGTTCGATAACGTCTTTCTATAATCTGGTTTCAAAATATAACCGTGCTCTATATTTTGGATATGCCTTCCTTTTTTCTTATGGCTGTTTTTATTTCTTCATCAGAGAAGCTCAAATCGAATCTCTTTTTGATTGACTCTGCTATTTCAGCAATAGTTAATCGTCCACCTTTTTCGTCATAAAGTATCTCTTCGATAATTTTTACCAAATTAGTTTCCAATGTCATTGCTGTATTATCTTGAATAATAAAATTCATTCTAAATAAACTTCTTTCATCTTTCATATTCTTTTATTATCCTTATGTACTTTTTATTTTTTTATACTTGATATACTATTCTTATTGCTCAACACACCGAAAACAAAAGATTTGTTTTCATCAGAAACTACTTTCCAATCAAAAATATGGGATTTCTAAAATTCTATCATAAACACGGCAGGTAGTAACCAACCACCTGCCTATTGTTCAATATTTGCTTTACTATTTGTTCAAAATAATCAGAATGTTTTATCAGCTTTCAGTTTTTTTACTTCGTCAAGTGAAAGTCCTGCATATTCCGCAATTTTTTCAAGTGTCAACATTCCATCTGCCAACATTCTTTTAGCAACCTCTTTCAAAGATTCTTTTCTCATATCCTCCATCATTTTACACATTTCCTGAACTCCTTTCGGGTTTTCCTTCAAATATCTTGTTCGTTCTGCCATCAGTTCAAAATTCATATCAGCCGCTTGGGTACAGTTAAAATCGTGCATGAGTTTTCCTATATCAGATTCTCCGCGATATTCACCATTCACATAAAGAATATGCTCCCCATCTTCAAAAGATTTACCCGTTGCAAGGTTGATTCTCTCAATCGGATAAACTGCTTTACCCTGACCATAAAAATCTTTTTCAATGATAAAGATTGTATATGTATCTGGCAATTCTTTAAATTCCTGACCTGAACGGAGATTCTCTATATCCATTACACTTGAATGATACCTTGCTCTGTGTGGGTCTGCTCCCTTGTCCTGCCTCTGGACTTCCAAATCATATTTTTTTCCAACTGAATCTGTTCCATATGCGTCCAAACAGATAGAACGTGCCCCAGCCAATCTTTTCATATCCTTCTGTGTTTCACAATCAGTAATAATTAAATCGGGTTTATCTGTGATAATGCGCAACACAAATTCAGCCAGTGGAATATTGTCTTTAAAAAGACAACGCATGAAATCATCATCGATTGGTCGTAAACCTCTTAAACGCTGTAAATCTTCCTGATATTGCTGTTCCGTCACTGTCAATCTTCCCACCTGCTTTCCCTTCTGTTTTCGTATCTCC